>CAJXCL010000053.1 GCA_913051775.1 uncultured Nitrospirota bacterium
AAGTGCGTTTCCCAAATCTCAAGTAATTTCTCCACATTAACCATTACTCCTTCTTTATTATTTTTCTTTTTTTCCTTCACAATTTGACACAATAAATCGTATATCTTAATGTGTTGATTATCTATTTCCTCTATACCTAGAAGAAGTTCTTTAGTTTCATTCATTCTATGCATACAAGTCATCCCTATGTTTTTTAAAAAAGGAACATACCTTTTATCAACCACAAGGATATGTTCTGTCAAATTTTTTCATGCTCAAAACTCAAAATATCCGCACTTATCTGCTTCCAATTATAAATTTCCTATACAATTGAACAAATGCATTTTATCATATTGATTGGATAGAAAAACAATATTAAAGATTTATTTTCATAAGCAAGTAATAATACGGGAAACGACGATCATGGAAAAAGAAATCCATCAGTTAAATAAAGCAGGTACGACATTCCGCACTATCATAGAGCCTTTCAAAATAAAATCTGTTGAACCCATCCGGATGACCTTCAGGGCAGAGCGGGAAAAAATTCTTCAAAATGCATTCTATAATATATTTTCTGTAAAGGCCCGGGATGTGATTATTGATTTGCTCACAGATAGTGGAACAAGCGCTATGAGTGCAGAACAATGGAGTGGTATTATGCGCGGGGACGAGTCTTATGCCGGCAGCCAGAGTTATGAGCGGTTTGAAAAAACCGTTAAAGATATTTTTGGGTTTAAGCATGTCATCCCAACTCATCAGGGCCGAGCCGCTGAAAGAATTCTCTTCTCGGTTATGTGTAAGCGTGGTGACGTCATTCCGAATAACAGTCATTTTGATACTACCCGCGCGAACGTTGAATTCCAGGGAGCAGTGGCTGAAGATCTCGTCATTAA
Source organism: uncultured Nitrospirota bacterium (assembly GCA_913051775.1). GTDB lineage: Bacteria > Nitrospinota > Nitrospinia > CAJXCL01 > CAJXCL01 > CAJXCL01. Next base: position 873 of record CAJXCL010000053.1, read on the forward strand.
AGAAGGATTGGATCCCCAAAATCAGTATCCCTTTAAGGGAAATGTGGATGCTGAAAAGCTAAAAGCATTAATCAAGCACGTTGGAAAAGATAAAATCCCACTTTGCATGATAACTATTACAAATAATTCCGGCGGCGGTCAGCCTGTCTCTATGGAAAATATTCGGGAAGTTAAGAAGGTCCTTTCAAAGTACAACATACCCCTCTATTTTGACGCATGCAGATTTGCGGAGAACGCCTACCTTATTAAGTTAAGAGAAGATGGGTATCAGGACATGCCTGTAAAAGAAATTGCAAAAGAAATGATGGCTCATGCGGATGGCTGTACCATGAGTGCCAAGAAAGACGGGTTAAGCAATATCGGCGGATTCCTCTGTACCAATGATGATCTCCTTGCACAGAGGGAAAGAGACTTACTTATATTAACAGAAGGCTTCCCTACATACGGCGGCATGGCAGGCAGGGATATGGAGGCAGTAGCTGTTGGTCTGAATGAAGTTTTAAAAGAGGATTACCTTATTTACAGAATTGCAGAAACCAGGTATCTTGGAGATCATCTTTACGAGACAGGCTTCCCTATCGTTCAGCCTCCAGGTGCACATGCAATTTATATTGACGCAAAAGCAACGCTTCCTCATATACCTCCTTCACAGTATCCCGGTCAGGCATTAGTCGCGGAACTTTATCTCGCGGGAGGAATAAGAGGAGTTGAAATCGGCTCCGTCATGTTTGGAAAAGTAGATGAAAAAACTGGAAAAGAAACATCCGCTGCAATGGAACTGGTAAGACTAGCCATTCCGCGAAGAGTCTACACGCAAAGCCATATTGATTACGTATTAGAGGCTTGCAAGCGAGTTTGGGAAAACCGTGAGAAATTGAAAGGATTCAAAATCGTGAAACAGGCCAAGTCCTTAAGACATTTTACTGCTAAGTTTGAGCCATTTTAATAATTCTTTTTAAATTGCAGGATTAACAGGTCTCGCTGAGCGGAAGAGGACAAATTATATGGGAGAGTTTAATTAATTGATTATTGTTAATTTACAATTTACAATTGACTTATGATTAATCTTGTAAAAAAATTTTTAAAAAAAAACGCATCCACTGATCCTGACAAAGAAAACAAAGAAGACGCCCATGATGTCAGGTTAGCGACATGCGCCCTGTTCCTCGAAATGGCAAATATAGACGGAGAATTCAGCAAAGAAGAACAGGAAAACATTATATCGATGTTAAAAGAGAAATTTCAGTTGTCCGATGAATACATCTCGGAACTTATGAAGTCCTCACAGAAGGAGCTGGACGGAAGCATTGATCTCTGGCAATTCACAAACCTTGTTAATGAAAACTATTCCCGCTATGAAAAAATTAATATTGTTGAGATGATTTGGAAAATTGTATATGCCGATGGAAAACTCGACAAACATGAGGACTACCTGGTCCATAAGCTGGGAAAACTCCTCCGTCTCTCACATAAAGAACTTATTAACGCAAAACTGAAGGTACTGGGTAAAGCTTAATAAATTATTCAAGATTGTAAATTTCAGATCTCAGATTTTTGAAGTAAAATCTAAAATTTAAGTCCAAAATCACCTTTTAGTACTACAGAATAAAATATGTTGGAACTTATTCAAGAGTCGCTAAAGAACGAAGGAGTTCCAGTCTTTTTCTCTCTCTTCCTAAGTTGGTTTCTAACAATTCTTATTGTTTCTTCTTCAGCGATTCTTGCAAATCTAATCGCAAAAAGAATTATTTTTAATAGTCTGCGGCTCGTAATTCAAAAATCTCAAAACAAATGGGATGATGCCTTAATAAAATATAAAGTATTTGACCATTTAACCCATTTTTTCCCCTTCCTAGTTGTTTATCTGTTTGCCCCCGTTTTTAATGCAGCAGAGGGCTGGATTCAGCGAATTTCACTCACATGCATGATAGCTATAGGTCTTTTTGCGTTTAACTCCTTTCTAAACACTGTTGTGGATATTTACAATACCTTTAAAATCTCCAGAGAAAAACCGATTAAAGGATACGTCCAGATCGTAAAGATCACTCTCTCTTTCCTAATAGGAATCTTCATTTTAGCCACAATGATGAATCGCTCCCCATGGGCTCTTTTTAGCGGCCTGGGGGCAATGACCGCTATTCTCATGTTTATTTTTAAAGACACTTTGCTGTGCTTTATTGCGAGCCTGCAACTTTCTTTTAATGATATTGTTCGTGTCGGGGATTGGATTGAAATGCCAAAATACGGGGCCGACGGGGATGTCACCGACTTGTCGCTCTATACCGTTAAGGTTCGGAATTGGGATAAAACAATTAGCACTATTCCCACTCACGCGCTCGTATCCGATTCTTTTAAGAACTGGCGGGGAATGGAAGAATCAGGGGGAAGGCGTATTAAGCGAGCCATATATATTGACATTAATAGCATTAAGTTCTGCTCTCCGCAAATGCTAGACCGCTTGGAAAAAATGAAACTCCTCACAGAATATATTAGAAAGAAGAAAAAAGAAATTGGAGATTTTAACCTGGATTTAAAAGTCGATCCGAACGACATAATTAGCAGTAGAAACCTGACTAATGTAGGGACATTCAGAGCTTATATCCAGGCTTATCTACAGAACCATCCTAAAATCTGCAAGGATATGACCTTCCTGGTTCGTCAACTCCAACCGACCCAAAACGGATTACCCATGGAAATCTATGTTTTCAGTAATGATCAGGATTGGATCAGATACGAAGGAATCCAGTCTGATATAATGGATCATCTTTTTGCAGCTCTCCCTGAGTTTGACCTAAGAGCTTTTCAATTACCTTCTGGAAGTGACCTTTCTAAAATTACATAAAGGAATTGAGATGGATCCAAAGGTTGAGACTAACTGCCGGATTCTACATCTTTTTGAAAAAAGCGAAATAAATTAGATAATTTCATAGAGATTGCAAAAGTCTGTGACTTCGCAAAGGAAAATTTATCCAGAAAAGAGATAGACTTTCTCATCGAAGATACTAAAGCAACAAAATTATTTAATATCATCTATAAATACTTCACAAAAGCTGAGATAAAGGCTTGGGATAAAAACAGAAAAGACAGAGTAAAGCAGAACAAAAAAGATTATGATAGCAAAACATTAAATTATATTTGCGGAAGTTCTAAGGGATAAAACCGATTTTACGACCCATCCTTAAAAGGCCAAAACAGCCCGATAACATCATGTCGCCATGGGGTACAGCAAGGTAGTATGGAAGGGATTCACACAGCTTTCTTTTAGGGCCTGTAACCGCAATCATGGGAGAAAAGGACATACCGGAATATCCTTTTGCCATTACTGCTCCGTGTCCTTTATCATCAAATACTTCCTGATGCGTGAGTGAAGCATCTACAAGCTTGTCGATCAAGGCAGTTAATTTTATAGGAGTTATTTTTGAAGTGTGATGTTCGCAGAGTCCGAGCAACTTTCCGTTTTTCACTACGGCAATAAGGGTGTGGCTGTTTCCAATGTTAATAAGCACGACCCCCTTTTTATGTTGTAATGTTACTTGAAAATCTTCAAGCAACCCGCAAATAGCCGCTGCGCCTGTATCCATCAAAATCAATTCTTTCCCTATGGATTGCGACACAGCCTTCATGCGAGTTAATTCATCCGGAGGCTGCCGATAAACAAGCTCTTCAAGACGGCCTCCGGAATCCATAAAGGTTCTCCATCGATCCATTCTAAAGATGCGGTTGGAAATTTCGGTGCTTTCGCCGTGATCCTGTACAGCAACTGCAAAACGAACAGGAAACTTTAAAGACCACAATTCAAAAAAAATACGCCATTGGTTAATATCAACATCTTGCAATATTACATCAGTCGCATCCCGTGGAGAATGTTCCACCATTTTTATGCCAAGGGTCTCTATATATTTCAAATTATCATTTATAGTTTTTGCCGCAGTCTCAGTAGCATAAACCTCAAAACCTGCTTTTAAATGATCCTTTATCGCCGAGGAACATGCTCCTCCCCCCATGATGTGGCCAGTTAAAAATAACGGATTTTTTTTATCTGTAACACTTCGAATTTCAGTTGCTTTATTCTGCGTTGGGGAAGGTAACACTAATTTAAAACAATTCTCCAGCTCTACTCCAGACCAGTAAACTAAAATATCCTGGGTGCCGGAACCAATATCCATTATCAGGGTCGACTCCAATTTGTCGTTAATTTTATTTATCACTCTTCCTTTCATGAATGTCTATTAAGTAAGAATTTAATAATCCGATTTCGAAATATAACTCCAAAAATAAATACCAATAATATTACATTTTTATATTAAAATGAAACGTTTATAACAATATTGATTTATGGTGTAAGTTAAAAAAATGAGCAAACCACCAACAAGTAAAATGCCGCCTGGAATTCCTTATATTATTGGAAATGAGCTTGCGGAGCGTTTCAGTTATTACGGCATGAAAACAATTATGGTCATTTTTATGACCAAATATTTAATGGATAGTTCTGGTAACGCAGCACCCATGACTGAAAGTGACGCAAAGTACTGGTATCACATTTTTAACATGACAAATTATCTTTTTCCGATTTTAGGAGCATTTGTAGCCGACATTCTTTTGGGAAAGTTTAAGACAATCATCAGTTTATCGATTTTGTATTGCCTCGGTCATCTTGCATTAGGTTTGTTTGATACCAGGTTTGGTTTATGCGTGGGTTTAACTCTAATCGCAATGGGTTCCGGCGGCATTAAGCCGTGTGTTTCAGCACACGTAGGCGATCAATTCAGGCCTGATAAAAAACACCTAATCAACAAAATCTTCAGTGTTTTTTATTTATCGATTAATATTGGAGCAGCGATCTCTTCCCTGCTGACCCCGGTTTTATTGAATAGATTTGGACCTCATGTAGCTTTTGGTGTGCCTGGAGTTCTCATGCTTATTGCGACAATTGTCTTTTGGATGGGCAAAAGGAAATTTGTCGCCATTCAACCTGTAGGGTGGAACTATTATAAAAATGAGCTCTTCAGTATTCAGGGGAAAAAGGCATTATTGCAGCTCAGTATAATTTACGCATTTATTTCTATTTTCTGGTCTCTGTTTGATCAGACAGGCTCAGCGTGGGTACTTCAGGCAGCCAGGATGAACCGGATGGTTAACCTTGGTTTTATTGAGTTTGAACTCCTGCCCTCTCAAATTCAGGCTATTAATCCATTGATGATTATTATTTTAATTCCACTTTTCGTATTCATTGTCTATCCCTACATCAATAAATTTTACAATCTAACAGCATTAAGAAAGATAACCGCTGGTATGTTTATAGCGTCGTTTTCATTTGTGTTATGCGCTATTCCGGAAAACCAAATTTCACACGGCGGCCAACCGACAATTTTGTGGCAGTTCTTTGCCTATCTGTTTTTAACTATTGGCGAGGTTCTTGTTTCCATTACCGCGTTGGAATTCGCTTACACCCAGGCGCCAAACAGCATGAAATCATTTGTCATGGGATTTTATTTGTTATCTATATCATTGGGAAATTTAGTGACAGCGATTGTGAATGGTTTTATTCAAAATCCTAATGGTTCAAATAAATTGGAAGGGGCTGCCTATTACTGGTTTTTTGTTGCTTTAATGGTTGCAACTGCTATCACATTTGTTTTTATCTCAAAGTCGTATAAAGAAGAAAGCTATATTCAGTCGGGGGGAAAGTTAGTGGCGTAGGAGATTTATATATTATTACATTATAAATTCTTATATTTTGAGGAAGTTTTTACCTCAATTAATATCCTTCTCGAAGAGGGTTAAATGAGAGGTAATTCATTTTTGATTTCCTCTACCCCTGGTCTCAACTCTCAGGGCGGTCTTCCTTTGGAATCCGTCCAATGTTTCATTCTTGCCCTTGACGATAACGCCCGTTTTAGTTTATCTTGATACACAGTTGCGGCTCTTTTCTTTAAATAAATTTATACTATGGCCATAATTAATTATTGAAAGGATAGGCCGCCTATTTTACTTTTACCACACTTTCTTGTAATACCTCATTTGAATCCTGAAATAGTGAGCAAATGAAAAAAATAATTTTAAGTTTTTTTATAGTATTCCTTTTAACTAACATAAGTGTAGGAGAAGAAAAAAAGGGCTTTGAAGGTATGGTCTTTATAAAAGGAGGCTGTTTTGAAATGGGAGATACCTTTGGAGACGGAAGTTCGGATGAAAAATCTGTCCATGAGGTCTGTGTGGATGATTTTTTCATAGGAGAGCATGAAGTAACTCAGCGGGAGTGGGAGGAGATCATGGGAAATAACCCGTCCTATTTTAAAAACTGCGGAGATAATTGCCCTGTTGAACAAGTAGCCTATGATGATGTTCAGAAATATATTAGAAGGCTAAATATTAAAACCGGTTTGAATTATCGTCTTCCTACAGAAGCGGAGTGGGAATACGCGGCACGGGAAGGAGGCAGAATAGTGAGGTTTGGTACCGGCAAAGATACAATAGGACCTGATGAAGCTAATTTTGATGCAAGTTCAAAATATAAAAAGCCCTATTCCCGTTCTGGTGTTTATAGAGAGAAAACTGTCCCGGTAAAAAGTTTTTCCCCTAATTCTTTAGGATTATATGATTTGTCCGGTAATGTCTGGGAGTGGGTTCAGGATTGGTATGACACCGGATATTATAAGAGAAGTCCCCGTAATAATCCTAAAGGTCCTTCAAGCGGCTCTGGCCGGGTGATGCGGGGCGGGTCTTGGTACGACCTTCCGAGGCGCGTTCGGGCAGCTTTTCGTTTCGGGGACGCACCGTCGGGCAGGGTCAGTGTCACAGGATTCCGCCTAGCCCTTGAGGTTTCCGGCCAGGACTGATTAGCTTTGGAAGAGGATCTCAATAAATTTTGCATGAATCAAAAACTCAAGAGTTACAAGGCTGAATTTTTTGTCAAATAGAGTATTCCTTACTGGAGTATATTTAGAGAATATGATCTGGTTTAGCTATGCCCACTAGTACTTAGTCTGCTCACATAGCTTTTTGAATCATCCCAATTTTTACATATTCCCGTATCAGCATAACTATCCTTCTTTGTCCACACCAAACCTGTTTTTGTCTGATCTACGGTCTTCAAGATCAGCAAAACGATATGATAAGGAGTTGTAAAAGAATCACGTGGATATATAATACGAGGTTCGATCTTGGCAATATCGACGTTACGAGGTATAAATGCACAACCCGAAAAAAAGACCAATAGCAACAAACTACAAATTTTTTTCTTCATTTAAGAAAAGTCATTATTAAAAAAATATTAATAACAGTAAAAAGATTGAAAACTATGTGAATAACCACATTATACTACTATCAGTTTGTCAAATATAAAGCATTATTTATATCCAATATCCTTCCCCCACAAAGCCTGAATATGCTATTATTACATTTTAGTCCTCATAGGAGCAGATACCGTGAAGCTCTTCCATTATTCTGGTAACTGTCATCTTAATAAAGTCCTGAAAACTTCTGCACGTCCGAGCATACCTTTAATTGCACTCCTTCTTGTTACAATATTTATTCTACCTTCACTTGCCTTTGCTGAAGTAAGAAAAGAATATTACCCAAGTGGAAAATTAAAAACTGAGAGGAATTTCATAAAAGGCAAGCTAGAAGGAATTAGCAAGGTATATTATGAAAGTGGTGAGTTACAAGCAGAGGATAACTTAGAATGGCCCTTATTCTCTTGGAATTCACCTTAACGATTGAATGAAATTGATAGATATTAGAAAATCCCCATCGTTAACAGACACCATTATCGATAAATATGTATGGTCCTTTGTATTGTGTATAGTCTATATTCTTCTGATCTCTCTTCTCATTTCCGAGGTTACATCAGTAGATTTCTGGTTTCATCTTAAGGTCGGTGAATGGATCTTTTTAAACGATAAGGTTCCTACCAATGATATATTATCTTACACTGCGTCCGATCACCCCTACCTTGATTCTCACTGGCTGTTCCAGTTTTTAATTTATTTTGTTTATAACTTGGCTGGGTTAAAGGGCCTTATTTTTCTGAAAATCTGCATTTTTTCCATACCCTTTTATTGTTTGCTGAAAGTTACGGAGGGAAGAAAGTCAGTTTTTACAATAGTTTTAATAATCATTGGGGTAGTCCTTGTTCAAGAACGTTCGTTTTTGCGCCCTGAAATGATAACCTTTCTTTTTTCTACTCTTTATCTCCTCATACTCTCACGCTATAAAGAAAGTTCCTCAAAGATTATATACGTGCTTCCTGCCTTACAGGTTTTATGGACCAACATGCACGGCCTTTTCATCATTGGGATTTTCATTGTATTTTGTTCTGTTGTTGGGGAACTCATTGCCGGAAAAATAATGCTCAGATGTAAATGCTATGAACATACTCCTTTAGAGGGAAAGCATTTCAATAAACTTTTCCTGGTTTTTTTAGTCGTGATTGTTTGCACCTTTATCAATCCATATGGGATAAATGGCGTGGCCTATCCTTTTCTTCTATTTTCAGAAATAGGTCCGGACGCACATGTTTGGATGAAAAAGATAGAAGAACTTTACCCAACCTTTTCATACAATACCAATTCGACTATCCTTCTTTATTATCAGGTTTTTGTGATTTTCACTGGATTTAGTTTTTTTCTGAATATTAGAAAAATTCAGATCCCCTTTATTATCCTATATACCGGCCTCCTGTATATTTCTTTACTGGCTAACCGGAATATATCATTATTTGTTTTCCCGGCGTCTTTTATAGCCATCAGCAATGCAAGGAATATATCTGAAAGATTCGGGATTTTTTGCAATCATATAAACCGACGCTTTAAGGTGCTACTCCCTGCTGCTTACATCTGTTTGTTAGTTTTTGTGGTTCTCTGTGTAAAAGATGTTGTAAATGATGTTTTTTATACTAAAGGGATGTCAACGGGACGGTTCGGCTTTGGCGTTTCAGCACGCTTTCCTAAAGGCGCTGTTAAATTCATCAAGGACAATAAAATCGAAGGGAATATTTTTAATGATAATGTGATTGGAGGATATCTTGCGTGGAGTCTACACCCCTGGAAAAAAATATTTATTGACGGCAGATGGGAGGTATACGGCGAAAAATTCCTAACAAAATATGGCGACTCTATGAAGCAATACAATTTACTCCGAGGATTTTTAAAAAACTACAATGTGAAAATCATCTTGCTGAGCCATGAATCCATGGAATCATATAAACTCATCCCTTTTCTATACCAAAGTAAAGACTGGAAACTGATCTATTTTGACTCTGTTTCCTCTCTTTTTGTGCAAAACAACGAATTTTTCAGCAGGTTAATCGAACAATATGCAACAAACCCTTCTCAAATAGCAAAAAATGATCTATGGTTCAATAATAATCCTAAACTACTTCTTGCTAGAGGCACATTTCTAAAATCTTTACACCTTTATGATGAAGCACTTGACGACGCCAATCGGGTAATTGATCAGTTTCCCTTTATTTCAAATGCCTACAACGTAAGAGGCTCCATCTTTTGGGAAGCGGGAATGGCCGCTAAAGCCTTAGAAGATTTTGATCGGACCGTCAACTTAGAGGATACTAACAAGACCGCCTATCTTAACAGGGGGGTCGCATACCTCGAACAGGGGGATTCTGGGCTAGACAAGGCCCTTATAGATTTTAATACGGTGTTAGACCTAAATCCTGACTCGGCAGATGCCTACCTTTATCGGGGTATAGTATTTATGAAAAAAAAACTTTATGATAAAGCCCGCAAGGATTTTCGGAGGGCTACTTCTCTTGATCCCTTGAATTCGCAGGCTTACAATAGAATTGGGGTCATTTACTGGGAACAGGGTGCATTGGCAGAGGCACTGTACCATTATGATAAGGCAATTAAGATTAATCCCGAAAATTCCAGGGCATACAGGAACCGGGGAGAGGTTCTTAAAAAAAAGGGGGACTACTCTAAGGCATTGGAAGATTTTAACAATGCATTGCAGATAAAACCAAATTCTTCAGAGGGTTATTTAAGTAGAGGGATGCTATACCTTAACAGACCAGATCCAGATATTGTAAAATCACTAACTGACATAGATAAGGCGATTGATTTAAATCCAGGATACAGCGAGGCATATTCTGCGAGGGCAATTATATATAACCAAAAAAAAGAGTATAAATTAGTAATCGCTGATTTAAACCGGGTGATTGATAATGATCCAAATAATTCTATTGCATACAATAACAGAGGGGTAGCTCACTGGGGAAATGGTAATTCTGAGCAGGCAATAAAGGATCTTAAAAAGGCCCTAGAGCTTAATCCTGAAAGTATCCAGACAACACGCAATCTTTCTTCAATACAAAAACCAGACTGAATTTTTCTGACACCCGACCCAACTGGTGCTGACCCTACCCCGAAAAACTGATCCACCCTTAAAATTAGTATTGTGATAAAACATTAACAGAAAGGGGGTAATTTTTATGGGGAAAAAGCGTTTTAAAGCAGAACAAATAATCAGGATGCTTCGTGAAGCTGATGTGGAAGTGGCAAAGGGTCAGTCAATAGCCCATGTTTGCAGAAAACTAGGAATTTCAGAGCAAACTTACTACAA
>CAJXCL010000054.1 GCA_913051775.1 uncultured Nitrospirota bacterium
GGAAAAGAAAGAGACCAAGGAAAAGAAAGAGACCAAGGAAAAGAAAGAGACCAAGAAAAAGGAACGCTCTCCTAAATCCAAATAAATCCTATCAAGTTTGTCTAAATATTTTGACCGTTTGCATCAAAAGATCTTGGATGGCTTTCCATTAAAAGTGTCCATATTTTTCTATAAAAGCACATATTAATTCATAAAAGTGTAATATCGTTGATGTATTAAAACATGCTTTCTGAAGAAAGTGCAACGTGAAAAATATGCATCCTTCAGCAAGGTATAGTCATACCGCTAATACATTATGCCGGAAATAAATATTTTCCCAGCCACATGACGAAAAGCCCCGTGAGTAAACTCAAAAGATTAAAGTATTTTTTAGGATTGTGCTGATGAACCAGCGGCAGCAGGTCGCTGGTAGCAATACATAAGAATGTTCCTGCTGATATTCCAATTGCCCACGCTAATATGACTTCATTCAGGTTTTTGAGAATAAAAAATGACATGAGTGCTCCAACAGGAGTAGTTAAAGCAAAGATTACCGCTAATTGAATGATCTTCTTTTTTTTGTATCCCCCCGCAATAAGAATGCCAGTAAGAGATAAAGAGGAGGGGAACTTATGAACCACAATTGCTAAAAATACCATGAAAACAATATCTTTCGCAATGAACCCGGCGCCCATAGACATGCCTTCCAGCAAGCTGTGAAAAGAAATACCCATAAAAGCAGAGATTCCTACTATATGAATGTCACAAACATCTTCTTCACAGGCATGCACCATTACAAATTTCTCTAAAATGTAAATAGTAAAAAAACCAACCATTATAGGTAGTCCGATGTTTTTGCCGAGCGGTTGCACGGTTTCCGGCAGCATATGAAAAAAGCTAGCTCCAAACAAAACCCCAGCACCAAAGCTAATTATCAGCCTGAAGGTCTCTTTTGACCATTTTTTTATTAAAGGAAGCAATGCTCCGGTCATGGAAATGGCAAATATGGCTGTCAGGTAAAAGAAAAATAAATTCAGATTATTTTTCATATAACACTTGAAAAATTTTAAAATGATTATATATTAATACCGAACGATTGACAGGAGCTAAGATGCCACCTTGCTAATATCGGTTAGATTTGATTAATCAAGAGAGGCGCAAGCCTCAAAAAGCCCATGAAAAATATGGGGTGGGGTCCGTAAATAGGAACTCCAAAGAGAAATGCGGCAATTCAAGATTGCCGCTTTTTTTTTGTTAAAGATCATAGTTGAACGCTTATATTTTTTATGCTTTTTATTGCATTATTTCCGCAACAGCAGGATAATATTGGTTAGCTTTTTCAAGTTTCTTGTTGTATGACCTTAAACCAAGCACGGAAATTCCTATGCCTGCAAACCCTCCTATAATAGCGCCCAGGTCTAAATAATCCCAATATCCGGCTGTTCTGGTAGCAAACGAGCCCACGACAGCACCCAGGAGAAGTCCCAGTAGCGGGAGAACAAATATGATGATAGATGCTTTTACCAGCTTTTTTGGCTCTAAATTGATTTTTACCCGTTGTCCTACCTTCAGTCCGAAAGGATCAAGGGCTGTAACAAGCCGGTCTGTTGAAATACGTGGTCTTGTGTGGCATAAGTCTTTCACGCCGCATGTTTCACAATTTTCAGTCGGATTGACACGGATTTCAACAGTACGACTGAAAATCTTTACAACCTCACCTATTTCAGTATGTTCCATTATGTTTTTCCTATTCTATTTTTCCGGGATGGATTGTATCGCTGTGATTTTTTGGAGAGTGAATTGTGTCAAGAGTTGAAAGACGACCTTCTAGCTTTAAGCGCTCAAAAATTTTAATCCATACACATTCAACGGTCTGATTAATTTCGCATTTACCGTCAAGAGAACCGCAGCAAGGACCGTTCAACAAGCTTTTAGGGCACCGGGTAACCGGACAAATACCTCCAAATTCATTTAATACGCAGTCACCGCATGCAGAGCACTTTTCATAGAAGTTCATATGCCGTTTTGAGTTTCCAATGAACAATGAATCACAACCGGGATGAACTTTTTTTTCAGTTGCTTCACGGGCGGCCTGGACTCCAGCACCGCAGGCCAAAACCAAAATACCATCGGACTGGCTGATCTGCTCCTTATATTTCCTGAATATTCGTGCTGTGTCCAGTTCATGGCATGGAGCATTGGCTATTGCAATGCCTGTTACTTTTTTCCCGATTTTTTTTATTTTTTCACTCATTTCCTTTATTTCTTCTTCTCCGCCAGTACGGCATAACGTTGCACAATCGCCGCACCCGAAAATAAAAATAGAGCTTTCATCAGCGATATAATTTAAAATATTTTCAAACGACTTTTGTTTAGTTATTATCATTTCTATAGAATACCATGATTTTTATATTTTTCTCAGCCATAATTCCTGATATTCTAAAAAAGAGACAATGAGAACCTTAAACCATTTGAAAGAAAAGATATCAGGTTACGGGAAAGAAAACCTAGCGGAGATTCTTTATTCTGTTTCTTTGGAAATAAGAAATATCTTTTCCTGCAAAATGGTTCGTTTTTTTCTGGAAGATCTTACAGAGGGTTTGTTAGTTTGCAGGTTTGTTTGCGGTGAGTATTACGCAGAGATCAAGGGAACTTCTCATTTTATATTTCAGGAAGATTCAATAATATCTACCGCTTTCCTGTCAAAAAAATCGGTTTATTGTTCCTATAAAAAAGGAAACGATTTTAAACCTAAAGAATTTGAGAAAAAATATGAAGTTGGTGCCTCTTTAGCTATTCCTGTTCCGGATAAGGGTAAAAGTATTGGTGTACTTTGTCTCGATTGGCAGGAACCTGAAAAGAGTCTTTCCAATCAGGATACTGAGATCATTAAAAACTTTCTTTCCGAAATTGCTTCGGCAGTTTATCAGGCTCATCGTTTTCACCAGAGGATTGTTATTTCCAGGCAGATTGATGAAACAAGGAAGCGAGAAGCGGCTCTCATGATGTTAAAATCTGCTGTTAAGCTGGTCGATAAATTGTCCCTAGCTTCAGTGCTGCTTCCCCCAAATACTTTTTCAGTTAGCCCTGATAAAAAAGTTGCACATCAGGACAGAGTGGAAATTCTTGCAACTTTTGCCAGAGACATTAAAGATAAAGATGTTTATGAAAAGAACGTCCAGGTAAGCGTATTAAAGGATGAAAGTCTCATCAGCCAGGTTGTTGAATATAATCAGGAGAAAGGAATCATTAAAAAAGGAAAACATCCGAAGCCCCTTTACATACCTGATGTGATGAAAGAAAAATTTGCGCGAAAAACAATTGCAGAAAAATTAGGATTATGTTCTCTTTATATGGTTCCAAGGTTTGACCCAAGTACAAGCCAGGTGCTTTGCATTGTGAACTACTTCACAGAAAAAAAGTACAGTTTTAGTGATCTTGAAAAAGAACTACTGGAAAATCATGCCGTGATGGTTGAACAATTGATACAGGAAACAAGTAAAGAACATATTGAAATAAATGTTTTGAATGAAATCAGGGAACTCAGATCCACTAAACAAACAGATTTTAAATCTTTTTTGAGACAGATTCTTTTTAAAGCTACTGAGTTGATTGGAGCTGATACCGGCACAATTTCCCTTGTTAAAAAGATAGGTGATCATAAATGGCTTGTTGTGGATGGAGAGGACGGTGAAACTGTTGGGGCAAAATCCAGGGAGTGGGAAAAGCAAAGTATTCCTCAATTAAAAGTGGGCGGAGAGAAAATTTTTAGAAAAGAGAGATCTCTCACAGGTTATTCGGCATATCTGGAAAAATCCATTCTTTGTAATGACATAGAGGAGGAACTACAAGGCAATGGATTTTATCAGAAAGTCAGTAATAGTGTTCAATCCGAACTGGCCGTACCAATACAATATGGTAACGAAACAATAGGGGTTATAAACCTGGATTATTTTGAGAAACACTATTTTACTCTGGAACATCAGAGGATACTAGAAATTATAGCGGAATTAGTAGGAAAAGATATTTATGGCTACCAACAAATTGATGAATTGCAGCATGAAATTGACCGTTTAAGAAAGGATATTACCTACCGTGATCCTTCAGTTCATTCATACAGCCTCGGAAATGTTATCGGAAAAAGCAGGGCAATCCGTTCAGTTATCAGAGAAATAAATATTATTGCGGAATCCATTTGCAACCGGATGCTCAGGTGGGAACAAGAGTCAGGGAGCGAGGATGTGTCCGGTCTGCCTTCTATTTTAATCACCGGGGAAACCGGATCTGGAAAAGAATTTTTCTTCAATAATATTTATTCTCGACTGAATGAGCTTTTCCTGACAGCAAATTCGAAAAAAAAGAAATTGAAAGTTAAAAAAACAAACATAGCGGCATTCAGCGGTGAATTAACTTATAGTGAATTGTTTGGACATAAGAAAGGAGCCTATACTGGAGCGGATACTGATCGAAAGGGAATACTAGAAGAGGGAAATAGCGGCATGGTTTTTTTAGATGAGATTGGGGATGCGGACCACCGGGCACAGGTGCAACTACTGCGTTTTTTAGATAGCGGAGTCTTTACACGCCTTGGAGATAATCATTCAAGGCATTCAAAGCTTCTCCTTGTAACAGCTACGAACAAAGATTTGCAAAAAGAAATTCGTGCCGGAAGATTTAGAGAAGACTTGTTTCACAGAATCAGGGAATTTACAATAGATATACCTTCTTTAAACGAACGCCGTGAGGATATTGTTGATTTGGCTACTCATTTTCTCGGGAAGTTGTTCTCCACTTATAAAAAAAATGGTGAAAAAGGGCCTGTTCCATTTCCAGATAAGGAGGCTGCTGATTATTTAACCCAATACAATTACAGGGGGAATGTTCGAGAACTAAAAAATATTCTTCTTCGAGCTCTTTTATCTCGTTCCGGCCCAGCGATCAGAAAAATTGACGTGGTCAGAGCGAGCAAAAAAACGGAAAAATGGAAAATATCTACAATAGATGTAAACAATTTTAATGAATCTGCTGCTTTAAAAATATTACACCAGCTCACGGAGGAAGAACTTAACTTTTGGGAAGCGGTATACAAACCTTATTCCGAAAATATGATAACAAGACAGATGGTAAAAAGAGTAATGACTTTGGCTGGTGAAAAATTTGGAGGCGCTTTGCCAAACATTGCTGTTCAATTAAAAGTTTGCAATAAGAACTTCAAAGAAAATCAAAGGGAAAGAAAGAAATTTATTTCCTTTAAAAATTTTCTTTACAAAACAGTAAAAATTAAAACCTTACCATAGAAGGAGGAAAAAGTTTTGGATGAATGGAGAGAATGTTTACGTATTTCTTGCAGGATTGAGGTGGAATCAACAAAAGGGGAAAAATGGTTTGTACTATGCAGCAAAAATATAGGCTTGGATGGAATAATGCTTACATACGAATCAGATATAAAAAAATAATTAAACTAGCTATTGGTACCTCGAAAGAAGTATTTTTGTCTTTTTATCTCCCTGATCAAAATAATGTAGGTAAAGTTTCCGGCACGATTGTGTATGTGGAAAGAAATAAGAACCCGGTTGATAGCAGTGAAACTGCTTTTATAGGCATTAAGTTTAAAGACATATCTAATCAAACCAACGAGCAACTAAAAAAAATCATTCTCAGCAAAGAATAAAAGCCAGTTATGTAATTTATTGTTTGAAATAGAAATGGCCTATTACTATAGTTGCTATCTCTAAAATGACTATTGAAGCTAAAAAAAAATGTAACCATTTTTTGTACCTCCCTCTTAGTATAATTATCGGCTTAAGTACAAATTTGCTTTAGGTAAATTTGAATGGAAAAAATATGGCACAAATTTTATGACGAAATTGTTCCAAAAAACCTTGATTATCCTCAAGTTTCTGTTTCTGAACTTCTGGATAAAACTGCATTAAAATTTCCCAGACAAACCGCTCTTATTTTTTTTGGAAATAAAATCAGCTACATAGAACTGCAAAGCATTGTAAATCGTATTGCATCTGCTTTAGCAGACATTGGTACAAAAAAAGGGGACAGGGTTGCCCTTATTTTGCCGAACTGTGTTGAATTTATCATAGCTTATTTTGCTGCTTTGAAGATAGGAGCGATTGTTGTTCCCACCAATCCGATATACAGTCATCGAGAAATGGAATTTCAGTTGAAGGATTGCGGGGCGGAAACAGCAGTTATCCTGGATGTGCTTTACAATAAATATAAAGATGTGCTGGCTGGATCTCCGGTTAAAAAGTGTATTATTACTTCCATAAAAGATTTTCTTCCTTTAGCAAAAGGCCTTATCTTTCCCATTAAAATGTGGCTGGAACACGTTAATCATAAAGTAGAAGAAAAAGAAGGCCTTTTTTTATTTAAAAATCTAATGAATGAATACGGAGAAATGTCCAAACCTGTTTCTATAGATATGGAAGATATAGCTCTACTTCAATATACAGGGGGGACCACCGGGGTTTCCAAAGGGGTAATGTTAACACACAGAAATCTTGTAGCCAACGCTTACCAGGGCCGTTTGTGGGTGCCGGTTCTAAAAGACGGTCAGGAAAAAGTTCTTCTGGTTTTACCCTTGTTTCATATCTTTGCTCTGACTGTCGGGTTGAATATTTCAGTTTTATTGGGAGCTTCAATTATTTTACTCCCTCAATTTAAAATAAAAGAAGTATTTAAATCATTAGAAAATTATAAAGTGACCTATTTACCCGCGGTACCCAGTTTGTTTGTCATTATAAATAACTCTCCTCTTATCAAGAAATATAAACTGTCTTCTCTGCGTTTATGTTTGAGCGGTGGTGCAGCATTGCCTACGGAAGTATTGGAAAAGTTTGAAAAAAAGACATCGTCAAAAATCTATGAAGGTTATGGGCTCAGTGAAGCATCGCCAATGACTCATGCGAATCCTATTTCTGCAAATCGTAAAAAGGGAACAATCGGTTTGCCGTTACCGGGAACAGATGTGAAAATTGTGAGAGGGACATTATTTGAAAAAAGTCAGGCCCCGGAACATGAAGGGGAACTATTGGTCAGCGGTCCCCAGGTAATGAAAGGTTACTGGAACAGGCCGGATGAAACAAAAAAAATTTTAAATAAAGGGTGGTTGCATACAGGGGATATCGCAAAAACAGATAAACAGGGATTTTACAAGATAATAGATAGAAAAAAAGAAATGATCCTTGTGGGAGGCAATAATGTGTATCCAACGGAAATTGAAAAAATCCTTTATGAAAAAACTGAAATTCAGGAAGCGGCAGTCATAGGATTGCCGGATAAAAGCCGCGGGGAGTATATTAAAGCTTTTGTTGTTTTAAAAAAAGGAGCTTCTTTAAAGGAGGAGGATGTTATAAATTATTGCAAAGAGAACCTTTCACACATTAAAGTTCCCCGCAAAGTCGAATTTAGAAATGAACTTCCGAAAAGTTTAATCGGTAAGATACTAAAAAGAGTTTTACAAGAAAAAGAATTAAAAAAAATTACTCAAACTTAGAAAAATTATGCCACGTATTATCAATATTTCCGCTTCCTGACCATTCAAACAAACCGGATTTAATTTTTTTCGTTCCAATTGAGATCGAATATTCACCACAAAAAAAACCGCAACTTTCGTTCCAGCGTTCAATTTTCAACATTCCCTGCTCTAAATTGTCGTCTACCTTTTTATGGTTCGCCATTAACAAAAAGCGTTCAAGATAACCTAAACTTATTCTATAACAGTTTGCTTCCGATGGAACAGAAATTAACTCCCCATATTCACTGAGATATCCTCTGACGTCGCTTCTTTTTTCATATCGTTTTCTTAAAGTAGATGTTTTATTTAAAACATTATTTATTATGCCCACAACTTGATCCCTCTCTTATTTTTTATATAATAATTATTTTTATCTTCATTTTTGACTTAAAGCAATAAAAAGTCAAGGTTTTTGACTCCTTTTATAAGTTTGACTTTTGTTATTTTATTTCTTAATCTTCTTTACAGAAAACAGGATGAAGTTTTGTTTAGGTCAATCTAAAGACATAAGAAAAGGGGCATAATTGAAAAAAAAGGATAATGTGTTTTATGAATTAGTTAATATAATGAAAAAACTTAGGGGCAAGGATGGATGCCCATGGGACAGGGAACAAACCAGCGACTCAATAAAACCATACCTGATTGAAGAAGCTTACGAGCTCCTAGAAGCAATTGAAGAGAAAAATCCGGATAAAATAAAAGAAGAATTAGGCGATTTGCTCTTTCAAATTATATTTCATGCTAAGCTTGCGGAGGAACAAAAGGAGTTCGATGTTTTTGATGTTTGTCTGCACGTAAAAGAGAAAATGATCAGGCGTCACCCCCATGTATTCGGGAATACTGAAGTTTCTTGCTCGAAGGAGGTTCTTGTACGGTGGGAAGACATTAAGCGAAAGGAGCCGAAAAATGCTGATAGAAAATCTACTCTAGATGGAATTCCCAAAGAACTTCCTTCTTTGTTGCGAGCGTGTCGACTTCAGGAAAAAGCCGCAAGAGTAGGGTTTGATTGGGAAAAGATAGAAAAGGTGTTTGAAAAAGTTGAAGAAGAAATGGCTGAGCTAAAACAAACTTTTCCAAACAACAATAAGATTGAGATGGAACATGAACTGGGAGACGTTCTTTTTTCTCTTGTTAACATTGCCCGCTTTATAAAAGTAAATCCGGAAGAAGCCATGAGAAAAGCTATTTGCAGGTTTATTGAAAGATTTAAATATATCGAAGAAGAAACAACAAGAAGAGGTTTGGATTTAAAAGATCTCTCATTACAGGAAATGGATAAATACTGGAACGAGGCAAAAAAAAAAATAAACGATGCTGAGTGACTTTTTTCTGATTATGAATTTGTGGTATTTTATCTTGACTACAGATCGAACCCGGATGTTACGACGTGCGAGTTAATGAAGGAATAACACTTGGGCGCCAAAAACTGTTAACACCTTTTCTTTGCTTTTTTCTTTACTTTTTTCTTTACTTTTTTCTTTACTTTTTTCTTTACTTTTTTCTTTACTTTTTTCTTTACTATTTTCTTTACTTTTTTCTTTACTTTTTTTTTGGCTTTTTTCTTGGTGGCCATAAAATCCCTTTCACTAAATTTAATATTACTTTTACTTATTAAAATGAATTATTAAAAAATATGGCACCCAAGTGTTAAACTACTTTTAATAAAAATTTCCTTTACTGTCAAGAAAATAATAGTACTTTTATTTACTATTTATTACTTTTTTTATTACGTAATTTAATTTTATTTTGTTCGTTTTAAGTAGAAAGCCGTATCGACCTTATATTAAAGGGTAATACTAACCGCATAGTTTAAATTTAAATAAATTAAAAAAATATTCCGTTAAATACTTTACGAAATAGTTAACGGAATAAAAACCGATCTTTATTTAGTTTTATGTAATTTGATGTAAATATTTTAATTATTTTAAAAGAAGGAGAAGTCTCTTTAAGATTTTTTTCAATCAGTGAAAACTGTTTCAACCTCTGAGCAGGAATTCTATGTGGTAAGTTTTGAAGTGCATCAACTGCATTGATGCTATTGGGAGTGATGCTAAAATGAGAAAAACTGAATAAAAATTTGTAGTAAAACCAATCCATTTCATTAAATAGTCCAAGGAAGTTAAAAAGTGCTTCTATATATTTTTTTATCAGTGGAAGATCATCTATTTCTTTTTATTTTTTTCTAACATTTTTAAAAAGGGGTCAAAGAGGTCAATCGGAACAGGAAAAACCAATGTGCTCGTTTTATCCGTCGTTATTCCCTGAAGCGTTTGCAAAAATCGTAATTGTAAAGCGGGAGGATGTGCGCCAATAACATCGGCGGCGTCACCTAATTTTTTAGACGCCTGAAATTCACCTTCGGCATGAATTATTTTTGATCTCCGTTCTCTTTCTGCTTCAGCCTGTTTTGCAATGGCTCTTTGCATTTCGCTAGGGAGGTCTACATTTTTAACCTCAACCGAAGTTACTTTTATGCCCCAGGGTTCAGTCTGTTTATCGATTACCTTTTGTAATTCAATATTGATTTCATCCCTCTTTGAAAGAAGGTCGTCCAGTTGACTCTGTCCTAAAATAGACCTGAGTGTGGTCTGGGAAAGCTGGGAAGTGGCATAAAGATAATCTTCTACTTCGATAATCGATTTCTGAGCGTCCATTACCCTGAAATAAATAACGGCATTTACTTTAACGGTAACATTGTCGCTTGTTATAATATCCTGTGGAGGGACATCCATTACTACGGTTCTCAGACTTACTTTAACCATTTTTTGAATACCAGGAATGAGAATAATCAGACCGGGTCCTTTAACCCTCCAAAACCGTCCTAGCATAAAAACGACTCCCCTCTCATATTCCCGAAGAATTTTAATAGCACTATAAAGAATCATACCAATAATGATTAATAAAAATAATCCGCCAGGTATGTTTGTCATAGGTCCTCCTTTATAAAAAATTTAATAATTAAGGAAAAAAATTATAAACATAAATGTAAAAAAGAATATAAAAAAATATATACGTGGAACAGTTAAATAGCAAGGAGTAAAATAATTGCAAAAGCCGTTCAAAGAAATTATCATCCACTGCACAATGAGTGCTTACTTATATGGTAACCCAAATAAATCCTGTATGTCCTGAAAAAAATTATCCCTTTTGTGCGAGTCAATGTTATATACAGTAGAAAATTTTATTTCTTAAAAGTCAGCACTCTGAGCGTGGCTTGACTTTTTGGGAAATTCTATGTTAGTCGTACATAAATGTAAATGCAAAATGAACGTGCTTAGCAACCGAATTTAAAAATAAAATTATTCTCTACACTGAAGATTCGTAGTAGCTTGCTACGGGGAGCTTCAAAATCTAATATTTTGTGGGGCTGTGGCGCAGTTGGGAGCGCACTTGAATGGCATTCAAGGGGTCAGGGGTTCGAATCCCCTCAGCTCCACCA
>CAJXCL010000055.1 GCA_913051775.1 uncultured Nitrospirota bacterium
TGAACGCTTACATTATAGGCAGTTGCAGCAATCAAAGTCAAAAAAATAGACTATAAGGCTATTTTTTGCCTGTTTGAATTAACACCCCTTTAATCCCCCTCGAGTGGGGATTAAAGGGGTGTTAAACTTATTGAATTAGCCCGGCTATTTCAATGTTTTAGAGAAATTGTTCGACTTTTTTAACGTGCAGGAATTTCAATGTTGAGATTCTTCGGTCGCGAAGCCTATGCTGAAGGTAGTGAAGTGCTTTCTCAGAATGACAGCGTAGAAGTGTCATTTTGAGCGGCGCAAAGAATCTCTTTCTTCGGCTCAGAGCTTGTCGTGAGTGGAACGAAGGGAAAAACTCCGAGAAGAATATAACTTGAATCTGCAATTTGTAATCAAAAAGAAGATTTATATGCTATTAGACAAAATATTGTTCTCAAATAGAACAGCAAAGCTGTTAAAAAAGACCCTTGATTAAAATCTCCAGAAAAACAGCGTGATATCAAGCAATATTGCAAATGCCAATACACCGGGCTATAAAGCCGTTGATCTTAAGTTTGATGAACAGTTACGGACCGCAATAGGGGCAGGGAATCAAATTAAAATGAAAGCAACACAAAAGAGGCATTTTACAACTAATATCAAGCAGATTGATAAAGTTAAACCGAACGTTTCGGAAGAAAGTGACCCTGCCCGCCCCGATGGAAATATTGTAAAAATAGCAAAAGAAATGTCCAAACTGGTAGAAACTCAATTAATGTACAATTCCATTGTTTAGGCAATGACAAAAAGAGGCGGCATCCTACGTTAGGCCGTCGAAGAAGGCAAGAGTAATATGTTGCGACAGCACAGAATGAATAAATCCGAAGCTCGAAATTCGAATATTGAATTTTCACTTCTTCAACTTGACCGATTTCGACAAGTTACGGCATATCGACAGGAATTGTCGATGTTGGGTTACTAATTGTCTACGGAGTAATAGTATATGAAAGACATAACAATTCAAAGCGGGCTTAAAACAATTTTAAATCCCTAGCTTGGGAATTTGAGCAGGGCAGACAATGCATCTTCCTTTAAACAAAAGGGAGAAAAATCGTTTGGAGAATCTTCTTGCCGAATCCTTAGAAAATGTAAATGACTTTCAGTTAAAAGCGGATAAAACTGTTGAAGATTTTGCCACTGGAAAAACACAATCCATCCATTAAACCATGCTCGCTTTAAGTAAAGCTGATATCGCGTTTCGTCTGACAATGCAGGTCAGAAATAAAGTCGTAGAGGCCTATCAGGAAATAATGTGAATACCGGTAAAAAAAAGGATCAGGGGTCGGGTATCAGGGACCAGAAATCCGAAAAAGCGGACCCTTTATACCACACTTTTGGTTAGTTAACCCTTGCTTTTTTTTGATTTGGATTTTATTGAATTATAAAATTCGCTGTAATCTTTATCGGCAGGTTTTAGTTCAAGGGCCTTTTTCGCCATGGATTCTGCCTTTAAAAAATCTTTTTTATCGTTAAGGTAAATCAATGACAGTTCATGATAGGACTGTGCAAAATTCGGAGACGCTGCAATGACATTATTATATGCTTCAATGGCTTTATCTAATTCTTTCTTTTGATAATAGAGTTTTCCCAACTGAAAATTTGTTGAAGGATTATTCGGCTGAATTTTCTTTGACATTAAAATCGCTCTTTCTGCTTCGTCAACTTCTCCCATTGAGAGATATACCTGACTTATGTTATTGAGTATTAATGTGGAGTTTGGCTTTGTTTTTTGGGCTTTCTCGTAATATTGAACAGCTTTTTCAAGTTCGCTTTTGTCCTTATAGTAATTTCCAATATTAGTTAGTGTATCGGCGTCTCTGGGTGAAACAGACAATGCTTTTTCCCAGTATTCCAATGCTTTTTCCTTATCATTTTTATATATGTAATAGAGAGTTCCAAGGTTAGTATAAGCTGGAGTATAGTTTGGATTTAAAGCTACAGCGCTTTCCCATTCCTTCTGCGCCTTATCATTTTGCCCCATCTTGAAATATACAAGACCTAATTTACTGTGGGCTTTGAAATTATCCTGGTTATGCTTTATAGCAAGGAGAAACTCCTCCACGGCGTTGTCTAAGAGACTGTAATTGGCAAACTCTATTCCCAGTAGAAAATGGGCATTCGATACTTCGAAATTCACTTTCGTTTCCTGTTTGGAACACCCGAAAATTACTGCAAGTACAAAAAAAAATAAAAGCTTGTTAAACAACTCAACCTCCTTAAAACCTTAAACAGGTTAGTAAACAAGATAAAAGTGCCAGGCACTTTTAAAGTGCGTGGCACATCTCAGGTAGAACAGAAAAAAAACCTCCGCCCCTTTGAAAGGAACGGAGGTTAGTGTTAAACAAAATTTTAAACAATAAAATTACGTCCCGGTACCACCGATGCTATCCGTCATATCACCAACTCATAAATTATTTGTATTTCCGATGCTATCCGTCATATCACCAATAAACTCCATAGCAAAACCGGTACCACCAGGTACTACAACTGCACCCCAAACACTCAAAATTTCTGCCACCGAATAATGACCGGCAGCTATGCTGGAAGAAGTAGGAATGGTATTAATAACTACGTGACCAACACCGGTTACAGAGATCCAATTT
Organism: uncultured Nitrospirota bacterium; assembly: GCA_913051775.1. Lineage (GTDB taxonomy): Bacteria > Nitrospinota > Nitrospinia > CAJXCL01 > CAJXCL01 > CAJXCL01. The sequence continues at coordinate 2,631 of CAJXCL010000055.1, forward strand.
GCCCCCTTAACCGTATTACTATTCACTGTAGTATGATTAGTGTTGCTGATAAAAACCTTTGCTGTACTTCCTTTGCCAACAGTAAATGTAGTTGCAGTTGTATCAGAACGAGAATCGGAAGTTACTGCAGCAATTGAGATCTGCCTGCTGGACACACCAGCTGTCGAAGGGACACTAATAGCTACGAAAGTATAAACAGAATTCGTATCTGCCTGCCAATAAGGTGATACAACCGATTCATTCAAAGTCACGTTAGCGGCAGAAGCGTGATTAGATGATATAGTAACCAATAAAGCAGCTACGACCATCATCACAAAACAAAATTTTCTCATTATTTCCTCCTATGTTTTCTATAATGTAATCCGTTTGATGGACTATTTACAATTTAATTTAGTACCATTCATTTCTTTAACTTACTCATTTAATTGACAATTTTTTTCTAACGCACCCCCTTTCCTTTCAAAAACCTATCGTTAAAAGAATAATTATGAACGAATTTATCCGAATTTTTCAAGAATGTCAAGGGAAAACGAAAAAATATCGATTTTTTCGTCAATGTTTTTATGCAAACCAATGAAATATAATATCGAAATCTGAAACAAATTTGAATAACAAAATTTCTAATGCTCAAAACTCAAAAGCCTTCCATCCAAACAAGGCATGTTCAGGATATTTCGGGTTTCGATATTCAAATTTCGGATTTTTCACAAAGGATTTAGAAAATTAACATTCTATTTAGTACCTGTTTGGATTACGCGGGCTAAAGCTGCGCTACGATCCCCGTACTACTAACTTGCAACATTTTGTTTTTTTTAAGTTTTGCTGGGAAACGGACGGAAGCCCTATTTGATTATTGGCAAAGCTGAGCTTAGCTCTGCCATCCATGGCCTCAACCCCTCGGGTGGCTTTCCTTGTTAAATCGTCCAATTCGGTTTTCCTTACCGAATTGTGGTTGTAGCCCCTTGCCACGCTGCGGTAAACTTACAATTACCCTATCTTTAAATATCGGAAATAAAAGATAATACTTTAGAAATCTTTTCTTTAAGGTCTTTTTGCCTTTTCTTATTTTTATTAACAACTTCTGCAGGAGCTTTATTAATGAAATTATGATTGGAAAGTTTTTTTTCTATAAAATCCAGTTCTTCCTGGATTTTATAGATTTCTTTTTGAAGGCGGGTTTTTTGCTCCTCTAAATTCATTAAATCATCCATTAAAATAAACACTTCTATATCATTTACTACTGTTACCGCTGCTTTTCCTGGTTTATCCCCTTTTCCCTGAAATTCAAAATTCTGCAGACCGGCTAATTTAGTTATCCATCTCCTCTGCCTTTTAATGATTTGCTTTATCTCTTTATTACCTGTTATCAAAATAAGCTTTATTTTTTTTGACGGTGGAATATTCATTTCTCCCCGCAGTGAACGGACAGCTGCTACAACGTTTATCAGTATATTCATCTCTTCTTCAGCTCGTAAATCTGTCATATCCTTGTTGAATACGGGATAGGGCTCAAGCAAAATGCTACACCCCCCTGTGTCCTCCCTTGAGGACGAATTCAGGGAGGTATTGGACACCCCCTCTTTTTGGAGTGCATCGCCTGTGTCGACGCTTCTTTTGCTTCCCGTTCCCACACCGGAACCCGGGAACAATTTGAGGTGATTCCAGATTTCTTCTGTAATAAACGGCATAAATGGATGAAGAAGACGTAAAGAGGTTTCGAGAGTTAGCATCAATATTTCGCCTGCGCTTTCTTTGCCCGCCTCTTTCCCGTAAAGCCTCGGTTTTATAATTTCAATATACCAGTCACACAACTCATGCCACAAAAACTGATAGATCGCATCTGCAGCATCATTAAATCTGTATTCTTCAAGAGACTTTCTGACATTTTTTATTGCCGTGTTCAAACGGCTTAAAATCCACCTGTCAGTCAGGGGCAATTGAGAATTGGAAATGGATTTATTATCCTTTTGGAGTGCATCGACAAAGCTGAGATTAGCTTCTGCCGTGTCGATGCTCATCAACGCAAATCGGAAAGCATTCCATAATTTATTAGCAAAATGCCGGTATCCTTCGACTCTCTCTTCAGACAGTTTTATGTCCCGTCCATGCGCGGCAAAAGCCGCCAGAGTAAAGCGAAGCGCATCTGTTCCATATGTGTCCATTACCTTAAGAGGATCAACAATATTTCCTTTGGATTTGCTCATCTTTTTCCCTTCAGCATCCCGAACAAGCGCATGGATATAAACATGCTTAAATGGAACATCTCCCATAAATTTTAATCCCATCATAATCATCCTCGCTACCCAGAAAAAGAGTATGTCAAATCCGGTAACCATTACTGAAGTTGGATAAAAAACCTCAAGCGTCTTTGTCTTATTTGGCCAGCCTAATGTGGAAAAAGGCCAGAGCGCGGAACTGAACCAGGTATCTAGCACATCTGTTTCCTCAATAAGATCCGTTCCTTCGCATTTATCACATTTTTCAGGTGTATCTTTTTCCACCAGAATATTGCTGCAAGATGCGCAATGCCAGGCCGGGATTTGATGGCCCCACCATATTTGACGGGAAATACACCAGTCTTTGATGTTTTCCATCCAATCAAAATATGTTTTCTCCCAGTTTTTTGGGATTATTTTTACTTTTCCTTCCTTTACCGCCTGAATGGCCGGCTCTGCCAGTGGTTTTATCCTGACAAACCATTGTAATGATATTGTTGGTTCTATAATGGTTTTACACCGGTAGCAATGACCAATAGAATGAACATAATCTTCAGCTTTAACGAGTAAGTTATTTTGTTCGAGATCATCAAGTAATTTTTTTCTGCACTCAAAACGATCCATACCTTCATATTTTCCAGCCTCTTTACTCATAACGCCGTAATTATTCATGGCTTTAATTTGAGGTAAATCATGACGCAGCCCAATCTCAAAATCATTAGGGTCATGGGAAGGCGTTACTTTTAAAGCGCCTGTGCCAAATTTCATATCAACATATTCATCAGCTATTATCGGGATCTCACGTCCAATAACGGGGAGTATGACCTTCTCTCCAACAATCTTTTTATATCGTGAATCGCTCGGATTAACAGCTACAGCCGTATCTCCCAGCATGGTTTCAGGCCGTGTGGTAGCTATAACCAGGCATCCATTACTATTTAAAAAAGGATACCGGACATGATATAGATGCCCGCGGGTTTCCTCATGTTCTACCTCAAGATCGGATAAAGCCGTATTGCATCGAGGGCAGTAGTTGATAATGTAGTTTTTCCGGTAGATTAAGCCTTCTTTATAAAGGGAAACGAAAACCTCCCGCACCGCGGCAGAGAGGCCGGCGTCCATTGTGAACCGTTCTCTTTCCCAGTCACAGGCTGAGCCAAGTTTCATTAACTGGCGGGTAATTGTGGAGCCAGATTCTTTTTTCCACTGCCAGACCCGTTCTATGAATTTTTCTCTGCCCAGCTCATCTCTTTTTAATCCTTCCCGCATCAGCTGCCGTTCTACCACATTCTGAGTGGCGATACCGGCATGGTCGGTCCCAGGCTGCCAGAGTGTATTGAAGCCGTCCATCTTCTTCCAACGAATCAGAATATCCTGGAGGGTGCTGTTTAAGGCATGGCCCATATGAAGGCTGCCAGTTATATTTGGAGGGGGGATGACAACAGAAAAAGCTTTTTTGCTGGAATTTTCATCAGCGTGAAACAGCTTTTTTTCTAACCCGTATTGATACCATTTCTTTTCAACTCTTTCAGGGTTATATTTTTTTTCTAAATCAGTCATATAAAAAGAATTTATCGCAGAGACCGCAAAGACCGCAATAACACTCCCCTTAGTCCTCCCTTAAGGGGGCTTAAGGGGGGTATCTTTGCACACTCAGCGTTCTTTGCGGTAAAAAATTTACTAAAAAAAGGTTCTACGCATTTGTAGATACAGCACTACCTTAGGCTGTGCTTTGGAATCTGTGGTTCTGAAAAATCTGGGATTTTACGCTTCCGGATTCTTAATCTTCTCAATCTCTTTTTGAATGATCGTCTTGGAAATATCAGGGGTAATTTCGCGGGCGATTTTCTCAACCGCTTCGATAATTTTATCAGTAATTGCGGCAACTTCATTCTGAACCGCTTCTTTAAGAATATTCTCAATTACTTTTTTGATATGCCCTCCGATTAATCTTTCAAAGTCATCCACTGATAGGTGCTCTTCGCTTTTGGGCGGTTTGTTTATAACGGTTTTTTTAGTTTCCGGCGTTTCAATTATACTATCGGGAAGCATCCTCGCATCTTCAATGAGGTCTTCTTTTTCTTCTTTAATCTCGTCACCAGTCAATTCTAATTCGTATATTTCTACATAATCTGGCTTTTTGGAGACTTCTGGTTTATCCTTTTCAGTACACGGCTCAGCTTCATCCAATTCTTTTTCTATGCCATCATCGGTTTTTAAGCTTTCCATAAAATCTGCTAATACGTCTTCCGACGGTTCCTGTTCAGACACATTTTTCAGAACAGCCTCGTTATTCTCTGCTGGTTCACTGATTATATTTTCCAGTTTTAATTCGAAAGCTTCGCTGCCCTGAATTTCTTTCTCAACTTCATCAAGCGGCAATACTTCCAATAGGTCTGATTTATCTTGAGGTTTTTCTTCACTTTCCATATTTTCTTTCTTAGAAAGATCGTCAGTTAATTTTGTTTCATCTTTCTTTTCTTTACCTGCCCCACCCGTTATTTCCGCTACCTTATTTACAATATCTTCAGATTTAAAAGGCTTGGGAAGATGGGTGTCCGCGCCACATACGCGATATTTTTCTTCATCCAACTCTTCAAAGTCACTATGGATTAAACAAACAGGAATTTTTTTTAACTTTTCATTTTCCCTTATTTTCTGGCACAGCTCGAAGCCATTAAGTTCAGGCATTTCAGTGTCGGCAAAAATAATATCCGGCTGAGCATCATTGGCCTTATCCAATGCTTCCTGACCATTTCCTGCTGTAAGAACCGTAACATTCTCATCCTCAAAGGCCAGGCTTATTACCTTATGAATAGTAGTGCTATCATCGGCAATCAATAAATTCAGAGGCATGGCTTTACCTTTTTTTAGCCCGCGGCAACAGAGGGATCGTACAGGAAAAAATGTTACTGCTTAAAACTAAAGCCCTTTAACAATAAGCCTTTAGCTAATTTTCTTAGTAACACAAAAAATTAGGATAGTCAAGTAATTTGCATCATTGGAATAAAAAATGAAACACAAATTTCAAACATCAAGTTACAAACAAATCTCAAGGACCAAAACTACAACGACCAAAAAAATAAACAGGAATCTAAATTATTTGGCTATTGAGTCGTTTCAATTTGGATTTTATTTGAAAATTTGTTTCTTGTGATTCGGAATTGGGTCGCGGCTTTACCGCGCTATGACATACGTGTTCTGATTTTTCTCATCAACCCTATTTCATAATGAGAGAGAGCACCTTCTTTAAAGTTTACTTCAAAGTGCCGTTCAAACCCTTTTAAAAAATTTTGAATCAGCTGATCAAAAGAAAAACTGTATGAGCCAAGTTCATTTAATCCTGCCATGTTTTCAAAATATAGAGATTCTATTTTTTTTTCTGAAAAGGATAAATTGTTTCTCAAGTTAGAGCATTCCTGGCTAACTTTTTCAAAATTCCTGAAACTGCCGTTCATGTCAGTTTTTACGGACTTTTGAATTTGCGCCTTTGGCGGAACATCCCCCTTACCCCCCCCTCGAAGGGGGACTAAGGGGGGTGTAACATCGAAATTCCTATGCATAAAAATAGAGGAGAGCTTACGTCGATCCAATTTTAAAGGAATAGAACCATGTTCTAAAAAAGAATTTCTGAATCGTCGTTGAGCACAGCCCACAATTTTTTTCCCAGCGAAAACCAATTCGTAAAGAGATGAAGCGGAAAAACAAAAAGGATTTCTATGAATTTCTTTTTTGGATTTGTATTGCAGTTGTGCGTTGACTCCCACCGCATGAAGCCCCAAAAGCAAAGCCTCACTTATTTTTTTGTGGGAGTTTAAAATGTTTTTTGGAAACAGCGGGTTTTCAATAGAAACGTTAAAACTAAAGGTTAACTCGTTTTCATGCAGAACGGCACGTCCGCCCGTTGGTCTTTTTACAACATCAATTCCCACGGAATTGCAATACTGGAGGTTGATATCGGATTCCGCTTTCTGGCTATAGCCGATACTCACGGCAGGGGTTTTCCATCCATAAAAACGAAGTGTAGCCGGAGATTTTCCCTCTCCGCACGCAATGGAAATTGCCTCATCTTTAGCCATGTTGGTTAAACCATCATGATTTTTATCTCTAATCAATCTCCATGTTTGCAAGCTATATTTCTCCAATGTTTTAATTTTATAATAACATAACGCGATACAGCCGTAACCAAAAAGAATTTACCGTAAAGTCATAAAGGAAAGAGGAAATGGAGAAAGAGGAGAGGTGGATGAAAAAGAATTTTCTCCCTTTCTCTACTCCATATGGTACAACTTTGTCGTGTGGTGAGCCTTCGACGTGAACTCAGTCGAATGCTGGTCGAACTATGACACTTTTTAAATCGCTTCATTCTCTCATCATGTCTAAAATTTATATACGGAGGTTTAATTTATGAAAAGTTATGATTTAGCAATAGTTGGAGCCGGACCGGGTGGTTACGTGGCGGCCATTCGAGCTATATCTCTCGGATTAAAAACCATAATAATTGACAGAGATAAATCCCCGGGTGGAACATGCCTAAACAGGGGTTGCATACCGACAAAAGTATTGTGTCATATATCAGAGCGGTATCGAGAGACCGACGAGTATAAAAATATAGGCATTGTTGCCAATGATATAACTCTGGATATCGAAGCCATTCAGAACAGGAAAAACTCTGTTGTCAGCCAACTGCAAAAAAATCTTATCCAATTAATCTCCAAAAAAAAAATAGACCTGATACAGGGAGAAGCTGAAGTATTAAAAGATAAAAGCATTAACGTTAAAGGGGAATCTTCAGATTCTATAAAGTCAAAATATATTCTGCTTGCAACAGGCTCACGATCTGCTGTCCCTGCTTCATGGGAGGTGGATTCCGATATTCTAATGACCAGTGATGAAATACTTAACTTCAAGAAAATCCCAAAAACACTTTTGATTATTGGGGGAGGAGTCATAGGAATGGAGTTTGCTTCTATTTTTTCCTCTTTTGGCTCACTGGTTACTGTGGTGGAAGCCCTTCCCTCAATTCTCCCTATAGAAGACCAGGAAATCTCATCAGGGCTTAAGCGGGCATTGACAAAACGTAAAATAGTTTTTTATACGGATACTAAAGTCTCGGATATCAAAAAAAACAGATCGTCTCTTCAAGTCTCTTTTACAAAACCGGATGGAAAAAGTTTTGAAGATAATTTTGAAGCCACTTTAATTTCTATTGGAAGAACCCCTGTTCTCGATGGAATCGAAAAACTCAATCTCGAAACAAAAAACAACGAACCTTATATAAAAGTAAATGAATTTTACGAAACATCCCTTCCCGGATTTTATGCGGTTGGCGATCTTATCGGAAAAACCGGTTTAGCTCACGGGGCGTCCGCAGAGGGAATTGTTTTTGCCGAAAAGATTGCGGGTTTAAATCCTAAACCTCTGAACTATAATCATATCCCGAGTTGTATTTATACTGACCCGGAAATAGCGCGGGTGGGCCTTACCGAAAAAAAAGCTAGGGAGGTTTACGGAGAAGAAATTGAAACAGGGACATATCCACTACGAGCAATTGGAAAGTCGTTGATTGCCAACCAAATAGAGGGAATGGTCAAAATAATTATTGAAAAAAAATATAAGGAAATTATAGGAATATCACTCATGGGCGCTAATGTAACGGAAATGATTGCCGGTTATACGCTTGCTTTAAACATAGAATCAACTCTGGAAGATTTTTCAGATACCGTTTTTCCTCATCCATCACTATCCGAAATGGTAATGGAATGCGCAGAGAAAATGGCAAGGAAAGGAATTCACAGCTAATTTTTTTCGTTTAAAGTCCTTATTTATTCTGATATTATATTTTCTGCTATTTTTAGGAAGTTTCCCCGCCTATCAAGGGGGACTCAGGGGGGATGCAATTCATTTGCGCCCGTAGCTCAACTGGATAGAGTGGCGGACTTCGGATCCGTAGGTTGC
>CAJXCL010000056.1 GCA_913051775.1 uncultured Nitrospirota bacterium
AATCAAAATCTTTAGAACAACTGGAGGAATTAGAAAAAAAATGGCAGGAGGAAGCAGCAAAAATTCAAACATCTCCCATAACTGATGAATCTGCCATAACTGAAGCCCTGGCAAAGTTATCGAGCCAGATTCCTTCTGTCTCAAATCAAAACGTAAATGAGACACCGTCATATCTTTCAGTCTATTTTGCACTAATTCAAAACAAAGCTAAGTCTCAATGGAAAAATCCATCAGGAATTGAAATTTTAAGCGAAAAGGAAACCAACAAAAAGACGGTAGTTTCATTTAATATAATTCGCAGTGGCAAAATTGAGGATTACAAAATCGATGAACCATCGGGAAATCGCATGTTGGATGATTTAGCTTTAGAAGCTGTTAAAAACTCTGATCCTCTTCCCCCGCTGCCATCCGAATACCATGAAGACTTTCTCAGGGTATTTCTTGACTTTAATTACACTTTAAAATAAAGTACACACTTTTACACTGTTGCCCTGTATTGCAAATGTATGGGCATGTAGGGAGAATCTTGAATGTCCATAAATTCCATGTCAGGCCGAGGATGACGTTTGGGTTTTGGGGATGACAATAAGCGGTTTCTGTAATCATGACGCCTTTTTGTCATTCCCGAGAAAGCGGGAATCTAAGTCCTTTTAGCTGCATTAAGTTATTATGAAAAAAAGATGTTTATTAATAATATTTTTTCTTTCTCTATTTTGGCTCATCCCTTCATATGCAAATGCTCAGGCTGATGTGCATCTCAGTGTTTTTAAGGAAGCAAAAAAGAAAATATCAATTGCTGTACCGGATTTTTTAGTTACTGAAATTTTTGAGTCGGGGGATGCTTCTGCTGTCGAAGGAGCTGATATTCTTAAAAATGATTTGAATTTATCTGGTATGTTTGATATCATCAATCCCCTAAAGGCCAATCATATAAACAGATTAGATTTGAATGAAGATGCTGTTCACTATTTAGAATGGGAGGATTTAGGCGCTCATGCGGTGATAAAAGGGGAATATACCGCGACAGAAAAGGAGATAACTTTCAAGTTAAGCCTCTACGATATTGTTAATGGAAGATATCTGGTTGGAAAATTATATAGAGGGCAAAAATCTCATCTCAGACAAATAATACATAAATTTGCCGATGAAACTGTATTTCAATTAACGAATGAAGCGGGAATAGCGCAAACAAAAATTTCGTTTGTCTCTTTTGAGTCGGGCCATAAAGAACTCTTTGTTATAGATTACGATGGGTATGAAAAGAGTTTAAAGCAATATTCAACCGAACGATCACTAGTTTTATTCCCCGCTTGGTCGTCGGACGGTAAGAAGATAGCTTTTACATCGTACAAAAATAATAATCCGATTTTACAAGTTGTTTCACTTGAAAATAAGAAAAATAAAGTAATTGTAAATTTTCCAGGATTAAATGCAAATCCAGCCTGGTCGCCAGATGGGAAAAAGATTGCTTTTACCTCAAGTAAGGATGGGAATCCTGAAATATACATAATTGATGCAAAAGGTAATATTCAAAGGTTGACTCATTTCAGAGGGATTGATACGTCACCGACATGGTCGCCGGATGGAAAAAAAATTGCTTTTACTTCAGACAGGTCAGGAACACCTCAAATTTATATTATGGACGCAGAAAAGGGAGAGAAAAAAACGATCAAGCGCATCACCTTTGAAAGATCCTACAATGATCAGCCGGCATGGTCTCCTAAAGGAGATAAGATAGCATATAGTTCTTTAATAGAAGATAGTTCTCAAATAGTAATCAAAGATTTGAAAAGTGGCGAAGTGGTTCAATTAACTAAAAAAGGAAGTAGTTATGAATCCCCAACTTGGTCTCCTAATGGGTGGTTTTTGGCTTTTGCTACTACTGGTTTGGATGAATCCGCAATATATATTATGCAAACTGATAGGCCGGGAATACGACGCTTGACTTTTTTGAAAGGGGGTGGATTTTTTCCTGCCTGGTCACCCGTTTTAAATTAGATTTTTATCAAATATTCTGTTAGTGTTATTTTTAATTTTTTTATTTGAAAGGAGGCAGATTGTGATTAATAAGTTATCATTAAATTTTGTAACTGTATGTTTTGCTTTTTTAATGATTTTTATAGCGGGAGGTTGCGCTAAGAAAGCTATGGTAGCTCCTGAAGTAGCAAAGGCCGAGGAGGCTCCTAAAACTGAAGAGGCCGGAGAAACTTATGAGGAAGTAACTGCTTTTCGGCGATTTAGCGAAGAGCCCTTACGGCCATCAGATGCAGCTGACGAGAAACCAAATCTATTTATTGGTGAGCCCAGCTCGAACTTTCAAGAAATGTATGTTGCTTCAGCTACTAAAGTGTTTGAGTCAACTCCAAACCTTACGACAATTCATTTTGATTTTGACAGGTACAGTATTAGACCTGGAGACAGGGAAATATTAAATAGAAATGCGGTATGGATAAATTCAAACCCGAATGCTCTTATAAGAATAGAGGGACATTGCGATGCAAGAGGGACATCAGATTATAATCTTGCTTTAGGTGACAGGAGAGCAAATGCAACAAAAAATTACCTGTTGTCTCTTGGGGTTGATCCATCCAGAATCTCGACTGTTACTTTTGGGGAAGAGAGATCTCTGTGTTCGGAAAGTACGAAGCCTTGCTGGTCGAAAAACAGACGAGCGGAATTTCGTGTGGCTAAATAAGTTTAAAACATGACTAATTTGCCCTATTTTTTTTTTAGTTTTTGCGAAAAGCCTAAAAGACGGTTTTTATTATGTTATTTTGCTACTTTATTGTTTTTAGGCTTCGCAATGACTTTTTTGCATCCGCCATCTGCGTTCGCATTTTTTTCTAGAGAAGATTCAAAAGCTATCCATGCGCGATTCGATATGATCGAGTCCAAGGTAGACAGCATGGTTCAAACTCTAAAAAACCTTCATGAGACAACTCTGCGAAATCAAGCAGATATCAAGTCAGAAACAATTCTCTTCCAAGAAGAATTCACAAAAAAATATGGCCTTGCGGAAGAAAACAATCAGCTCTTTTTTAACTCATTACAAAAACTAGAAGAAAAACTCCAGAAAATTGAGAAATTCAATCAGACTCATTTTGATGAATTGCAGAAAGCCTATGTTGAGCAAATTCAAAAATTTAAAGATTTGAACCAGGCGTATTTTGAAGAAGAAAGAAAAAGCAAGAAACTCTTTCAAGAGAATTTTCAGTTAGAATTGGAAGAAATTGCATTAAAAATTGCTGATCTTGCGGCTATTTACAAAACTTCAACTCAAGAAGAAATTGATAGAGAGAATAAAAATATTGTTAACTTTAACCAAAAGATGAAGGAAGTTAATGCCCAGGTTAATCAGATAATTAATGTATATAAAAAAATGGCTATAGAACAAATTTCAAAGGAAAAAAGCATGATTGCAAGCTTTAACAAGCAGCTGGGTACGGTTAATTTAAAAATTTCTCAACTCATTAATATATATAAACAATCCATGTCAACAATTACAACTTCAAATAAAAAAGGCTTGGTTCCTTTAAATAAACAATTAGCTTCAGTAAACGCCAAAATTAAGCAATTGGCAGAAATCTATAAAACTTCTATTAAAGAAAATAATGCTACATTTGCAATCATCAGTAAAAATCTTTCCAAAGAACTTGAGGCGATAAATAAAAAATTATCCAAGCCTAAAAAGGCAAAGCCTTCCAAAGCCAAAAAATAATACCGTATTATTATTTTGTTCACTATCAACCGAGTGATTTTTAAAGAAGCCTCCCTGTTTTTTAGTAAAACCACCCATTTATAATTAAAAAATTATTTTTCTACCTTTTTTTTTACTAAAGTGTGGTATGAATTTAGACGATAAGTCTCGTTGGATAAAAAACCAAGATGCGAGATATAAAAATGGATAATACAATAAATCAAAAACTTACATCCTTTAGATCGACTAGTTCTAAAATTTTATCAGATAAAAATGTAAAAAAATTATCTGACAAAAATTTTTCTAATAGACCATTAGAAGAAGCCGAAAAGAATAATTCTGTTTCTATAAAAGACGTGACCAATAATGTAATCAATAAAAATCGAATAAAACATTTAACAACCGATGAAAATAAAGCTGTGGTCAAGCAATCAGAGATGAATCAGGAAAGATAATTAGAACAATCCCTTTAAACGAGCAGCGCGCATTAGATATTTTTGAATAAGTTAACGTAACAGGACGGTAAAATATGGAAATTCCAGGTTCATCAGGTCGTTTTAAAAGCACAACTTCCAAAACTGACTCAAAAAAAGAGGAGAAAAAGGCTGACACAAAGGATAAGAAAGTCTCAGGTAGTGAAAAAAAGTATACTCAATCTACGTCCGCTCAAAAAGTCCTCGTGTCATCCAAGGCGAAGGATATAGCAAAAATTAACGAGATAATAAAATCGTCTCAAGATTTTCGTAGCGAAAAAGTAGAGCGGTTCAAAAACGAAATTGCTTAAAGAAAATATTCTATCAATGGAGAAGAAATTGCCGAAAAAATTCTGAAAGAAATCTCAGCAGAATTAGAGTTTCTTAAATAATCCCCTCAAACTTCCACCCGAGTCTGATCATTGTCTATATCTTTTTTTAAATTAATATTTTAATAAACACAAAGGATGAAAAGAAAAAGTGCTTGAAACTTAGGGGCAATAGGCAGTAAAAATCAGTGTTTGCCCCATGACCAGGGAGCTTTGACCTTTTTTAAAAGAGGCAGGAATCATCAATCCATTTCAGGTAATCTCTTGATCCATGAACAATTGGTATGGCGATTATTTCCGGAGTCTCGTATGAATGATGTTTTTTTACCCATTCTATAACTTGTCCCATAAGCGATTTGCGGCTTTTAGCAATTAACAGGGACTCGTTGTCGTTACAAATCTCACCTTTCCATTTATAAATTGACTTTATTGATGGGACAATATTAACACAGGCTGCCAAACCTTCTTTTACCAAACCAGCAGCAATATTTTCAGCTTCTTCAGTATTGCCCGATGTAATATAAATTACAATATGAGTTTCCATTAATCATTTTCAACAAAAGCCACTGCATCCATCTCAACTCCTACTCCTTTTGGAAGCTCGGAAGCTTCCACGCAAGTTCGAGCAGGTTTATTTTTTGGAAAAAATGACTGATAAATTTTATTCATGCGGGTAAAATTAGACATGTCTCTTAAATAAACGGTTATTTTGACTGTGTTTTCAAGAGAAGATCCACCTGCCTGTAAAACTGCACCAATATTTTTTAAGACCTGCTTTGTTTCGTCTTCTATTTTGCCACCAATCAGTTCATTTGTTTCAGGGTTAATAGGAATTTGTCCTGAAGTAAAAATAAAAGAACCAACCCTTATCCCCTGCTCATAAGGTCCGATGGCCGCTGGAGCCTTTAAGGTTGATAGAATGGTCTTGTTCATTTTAAAAACCCCTTTGTTTTTTTAGTTTATCATATGCTGCATTAATCTCAGTAAATTTTTTATTGGCAAACTCAATTAATTCGTTTCCAAGATGTGAAACTTTATCCGGATGATACTGTGATGCCATGACTCTGTAAGCCTTTTTAATTTCCTCTGGTGTTGCATTCGGGTCAAGCCCAAATACAGAATAACAGTCTTCCTTGTTCTCATGGGAATATTGGTTCCTTATTGTTTGATGTTCATCTTTTGATAAACCCATTTGCGATGCTATATGATCAATAGCACTCTGTTCATTTTTTGTAATTACATGATCTGTAGAAGCGATTTGATAAGTTATGTCTACAAGCAACATCTTGATTTCAGGATTAGATGTTATCCTGAATGCCTGACAGATTTGCGTCAGGTCCGGATTAAGCCGCTGGGTTTCTTTTATAATACCGTCAATAAAACGGAGTTCTTCACCTCTGTAACCTAGTTTATTAGCAAAGAAATTATGAATAAGTTGCACTTCTTTTTGACTTACGTGCCCATCAGCCATTGCAACTTTAGTCATAATAGCCGCAAGATTGGTAACAAATAAAGCTTCCTGGTTGGTTTTTGCTGGGTTAGACATAATTCTATCTCGGGTATCCTTGGTCAACATATGCTGCATCACACCTCCTACCACAGCTCCAAGGGGGCCTCCCAAAAACATTCCCATACCTGCGCCAAAAATCCAGCTCATGATAAATCTCCTTTTAATTGGTCATTTTCCACTGGTCAATACTACTAAACCCCAATGCTAATTACCTGCATCCAATGACTGATAAATTGCTTCCTTAAAACCTTCTAATGATCTTTCAATAACACTTTGAGCTACACAATAAGAAATCCTGAAATGCCCGGACCTTCCAAAACCTCTACCCGGAACAGTGAGAATATTTTTTGAATACAGTATTTTAATAAATTCCAACTCATCCTTAATAGGCGATTTTGGAAAAAAATAGAAAGCTCCTTGAGGTTTTATCATTTCATATCCCATTTTTATAAGGCTACTATAAAGCAAGTCCCTTTTTTGCTGATAATCTCGAATATTAACTGAAACATTCTTTAATCGCCTGATAACCCGTTGCATGAGGGCAGGTGCATTTACAAAACCAAGTGTTCTGTTGCAGAAAACAGCCCCCGCTATAATCTGCTCCCAATCCGTGCATTGAGGAGATACCCCAATATACCCTATTCTTTCCCCCGGAAGAGAAAGGTCTTTAGAATGAGAATTAACAATAATACTGTGGTTATATAGTTTCAGAATAGTAGGTACAACAATATTATCATATACGATTTTTTTATACGGTTCATCTGAAATTAAATATATGTTCTCATTGTAATCTTTACTTTTTTGTTTCAGCAAGGTACATATTTCTTTTAAAACACTCTCATGATAAACAACTCCTGTGGGGTTGTTTGGAGAATTTACTAAAACAGCTTTTGTTTTATCATTGATGGCCTTCTCGAGATTGTGAATATTAATATTAAAATTATCTGTAGTTTCCACAATTTTTGGTGTGCCGGCATTATTATTGACATAAAATATATATTCTGCAAAATAAGGTGAAAATATTATTACTTCATCTCTGGGATTTAAAATGGTTTTAAATATCACATTAAGGCCTGCAGCGGCGCCGCAGGTCATGATAATGTGGTCTTCTGATACAGGCAAGTCACTCTCTTTAGATAGTATATCAGCAATATATTTCCTTGTTTCAGGGTATCCGGCGTTAGGCATGTAACGATGCTGGCCCGGTGTTTGATCATTCACTACTAGTTGTAACGCTTGATGAAATAGTGGTGGTGGCTCTGAAATAGGGTTTCCAAGGGAAAAATCACAAACATTTTCTTCCCCTATTCTCTTTTTCAGAGCATTCCCCTCCTCGAACATCTTCCGTATCCACGAGGAATTTTCCATAAAATGCTCTATCTTTTTTGAAATAGCCATGATTGGATTTGAGGAGATATTATGAGGAGGATGTTGTCATTAAATTGTTTGTGGTTGTTTTATCGGTAGGCGTATGAATTGTAATAGTAATTCCTTTGTCTGTTGTTTCCTTTCCGCAAATATGAAATGTCCTTGTATTTAAATGTTGCTGTATTCCTGAAATAGACATGCGGTGGGAAGTGCTATAGAAAGCCCCTGAAATGTCAGATCTTGGCGGGTCAATCTTGTCTATAGGGTTTTTTTTCAGGGCATTCTTCAATTCAATCCGATAATTTAAGTATTGCCCGGAAAAAACAATGAACGATAAAACCAAAAAGTTTACAAAGACATTTTTCCACATGGTTTGTTTTCCGAGAACTTATTACAAAAAAATGATCTCATAAAGCCGTGTTGTTGTCAACCCACTCTGTTTAATCTATTTTTTTTCAGTGTCTGGTAGTAAAATTGATTCCCGATGTGTCCGCCTATCATCCCCGCGAAAGGGGCTATAAACAACCAACAACTAGTAACCGATAACCTCTATGTCTTTGCACCTTCTAAGTGCTTGGTACTTTTCTACCCCTTTTTACCTCTGCAGTTTACCATAGTTACTTTTGTTCAACGCGATTCCGTCCTTTAGACTGTGTCTTTTTAGTAATCTTATTGCCCGAGCGAAGATGGTACTGTTTAATTGTTTTCCTCCAGTCGGCTTTCTTCAAATTCAAAACTATCAGAATATGCATATTAAGGGACTCCAGCGCGGACTATCAGACCAAGGTAGTCCCCGCCTTTGTCGTAAATTCTTTTTTTTTATTATATTGTGAACCTTACCGGCAAAACTCGAAGCATCTTTTAGTCCTGTGTTAGGAAGTAGAAATCTCATCAGGTTGACGTCATAACGGGTGGGTAAAATATCAGTGGAGAGGCTGTAGAGTTTTTGAATGATTTGCTGGGCTAATCCTAAAAAAAGTTTTTGTGAAACATGGCATCAGAAGATGAAGTATAATGATCGAGATTTTCAATGGTCAAAAAAATCAGTTATTTTATAAAATGTAGAGTTGATGAAGATGTTTAGCGATCTGATATAAAAAAAATTACTTCAATGCACAGAACATTCCTTGCAGCAAGCCCTGAACCGTACTGGTGCAGGGCTTGCTGCATGGAGCTTAAATTGTTAAAATATAATTGGTAGCGGGGACAGGATTTGAACCTGCGACCTTTGGGTTATGAGCCAAATCAGACGCATAAACAAGAAGTAGCAGGAAAAAACAAAATTGTGTAAGTGCTTTGCTGTCAAGGTTTTTTACTAACTTGATAGCAAAGCCTTATCTCTCATTTACGGGTGTTTTTTGCTGTTTTGTTAGAAGAATGTTAGAAGATTAAGGGGTAGCATTTTTTTGGTGCTATTCCTTTTTTATGCCTTCTTATAGTGTTCATTTGACTTGCTCTTTTATAGGATTTTTAGTCAACCAAATCATCCTATACAATTTTAATAAACAAATGCTTTTCAATATTTTAAATATATTTACTTATCAACCAATTCTTTAACTATTTATATATAAAAACTGTTATAATTGATTTATTTATTAATGCTTTTTTATAGGTAAACAGTTACGCAAAGAGAAAATCCGTCAATTACTTTTTCAATGGAGGTTTTAGGAATACAGGGTTGTTCGATTAAAACGGTTCTTATTTGGTAACTTGCAAATAAGATTCTTTTTATATGTGTGTTGACAACCTTACCTTAGTCAGAAGCAGTTATTTGAAGAGGTTGAAGCTAATATAATGGGAATGAGGCAACCAATTATACCCCTACCTGCAGGTCAAATATCAAGCACTATTAGTATCCGATAACCCTTTCTCCGCTGCTGCCGAATATGCTACAATTAAGCATTAATCCTCATAGGAGCAGAATGCCATGAAGATGTTCCATTATTCTGGTAACTGCCATCTTAACAAAGTCCTGAAAACTTCTACACACCCGCATCATCCTCATTGTGAATTAGGCACCCTGTAAAATCCTCCCAATTTGATTTTCTGGTTTGATTGGCATCCATGTTGCGACGCGCGCGACGCATAATGCGCGAGATATAGTTGGTATGGTTTATACCCCCATAGTTTGAGCCGTTGCCATTAAATAACAGTAAAGCACATCTCGCCGTGTTAAAATTCCGACTAATCTGGACCCTTTTACAACAGGCACTCTTATCAATTTATGGCCTTCTAATGTCTTTATAACATCGAAAATAGACGTACCTTCTTCAACAGTTATTGGATTTTTAGTCATTATATCTTCCGCTTTAACTGTTTTTTCATCCCGTTTTTCTAAAAGAACCCCTAACAGGTCGTCTTCACTTACAATTCCTATCAGGTTCATATCGTCGTCAACAACCGGAAGACTTCCATACCTTTTATTCACTAATACCGAAGAAATGTTTCTCCATGAAGTGGATGAATGACAAAACTTAACCCCGGTTTCCATTGCCTGACCAGCCGTCAAACTGTCAATATCCTGGCCACCCATCATAAATGCCGACCTTTTCATTTTTTCCACCTCCTTTAAAATATATAAATTAGTCTATTAAATAGTTACCTTATAAAATATGAAACGACAGTTATATCATATAAAGCACCTCCTCTCGGTAACTTAAAGCGCCCTAATTTGCAGGCCATATTAGCAGATAACATGTAATATAATACCGTTTTTTTTTTATTCAAGACTTACCAGAAATATAATGGGAAATACGATGGAGAAATTAATTTTCAGCTACAAAAGCACTATTTGCATCCGACATACCCTTTACTAATTAACCCTTAGTATGCTATCATTACACATTAATTCTTATAGGGAGGAAGCAAATGACAAAACCTGACGATAAAGGACTCAATTTGGAAAATTTAAGTCCAGAGGAAATAAAGTTTCTGACGGCCAATGTTCCATCCTCATCTTTCAAAAATTGTCCACCTGGAAGGCTTGAAATAGTTATGCGGATATTAAATCTTTTCAATGAAGGGAAACTGGAACAAGCAAAACTCCAGCTGGCTGAAGTTTTTCCTTTTGGTGGCGACCACTCAAATTGGTCTGATGATTAAGGGTGAGTTTTTCTTTGGTTACCTACCAACTTCAGATTTAGGGTATTATATTTTATTACAATTTTTTAAAGAGTAACTCCTTTGACCCTACCCCGAAAAACTGATCCACCCTTAAAATTAGTATTGTGATAAAACAT
>CAJXCL010000057.1 GCA_913051775.1 uncultured Nitrospirota bacterium
ATGCTATTGTTGTTAGCGAAAAGCTTGTTAAGGATGATGTATTTACTTCTATTCACATAGAAGAATTTCAGGTGGAGGCGAGAGATACCAAACAGGGAAAAGAAGAGATTACTCGTGATATTCCAAACATTGGAGAAGAGACATTAAGGGATCTAGATGAAAGCGGAATTGTTCGAATAGGTGCTAGTGTTAAGCCTGATGACATCCTAGTAGGAAAAATAACACCTAAAGGAGAGACCCAGCTAAGCCCTGAAGAAAAACTGCTTAAAGCAATTTTTGGAGAAAAAGCCGGTGATGTAAAGGACACTTCATTGCGTGTTTCACCTGGAATAGAAGGTACTGTGGTTGATGTAATGGTTTTTTCCAGAAAAGGGATTGATAAGGATTCTCGCTCACTAACTATCGAAGAGGAAGAAATAAAACGTATTGAAAAAGACTATTCAGATGAAATTAAAATCGTAAAAGAAGAGCGGGATAAAAAAATTAGAAAACTGCTTTGTGGTAAAACATCAGCCAATCAAGTTATTGATTTAAAAACTAAACAAGTAGTTATTCAGAAAAAAAAGAAAATTACAGAAGAAATACTGCTTTCTTTAAAAAATGAAGATTTGTTTCGAGTTAATGTTCAGAATGAGCCTATACAGGACGAAATAAGTGAAATACATGAAGTGGCAAAAGATCAAATTCATGCGCTAAAAACCGTGATGAATGAAAATATTGCCAAACTCCGAAAAGGAGATGAACTGCCCCCAGGTGTTATTAAGCTTGTCAAAGTATCTATAGCAATGAAAAGAAAGCTCTCTGTTGGAGATAAAATAGCAGGTCGGCATGGGAATAAGGGAATTGTTTCTATAATAGTTCCTGAAGAAAATATGCCGTATTTGGAAGATGGGACGCCTGTTCACATTATTTTAAATCCTTTAGGAGTTCCATCCAGAATGAATGTAGGGCAGATTTTAGAAACAATTCTAGGATCAGCCGCGAAAAAACTTGGCATACATATAGCGACCCCGGTTTTTGACGGTGCAACCGAAGAAGATATTAAGATGTTGCTTGAAAAAGCAGGTCTTCCTGAAACGGGTAAAATGCAATTGTATAACGGAGAAACAGGAGAACCTTTTGATCAAGAAGTTTTAGTCGGTCAGATTTATATGTTGAAACTCCACCATTTAGTCGATGATAAAATTCATTCAAGATCAACAGGGCCTTACTCGTTAGTAACTCAGCAACCATTAGGAGGAAAGGCTCAATTCGGAGGACAACGCGTAGGAGAAATGGAGGTTTGGGCCTTAGAGGGATACGGGGCAGCGAATATCTTGCAAGAAATGCTTACTGTAAAATCTGACGATGTAGAGGGAAGAAAACGAATGTATGAAAGTATTGTCAAGGGAAGAGACACATTGCAGCCAAGCTTGCCAGAATCTTTTAATGTAATGGTTAAAGAATTGCAGAGCTTAGGAATAGATGTAGAATTGATGGATGATAAGGAAGGAAAGAAAACTAAACAAACAACGATTAATTAGCGGTTATCTTTAAAGATGTCTGTATAACTGCTTGTCATGTTGCTGGCCAATTGATTATTATTAATTTTTTTAAGGGGTCAAAATTTGTATAATCTGTCAAATTTATTTGAGAAAACTAAAAATCCTATAGAATTTAATTCAATAAGAATTAGGATTGCTTCACCTGAAAAAATTAGATCATGGTCTTATGGAGAAGTAAAAAAACCGGAAACGATTAATTACAGGACTTTTAAGCCTGAAAGAGATGGTCTTTTTTGTGCAAAGATTTTTGGTCCAGTAAAGGACTGGGAATGTAATTGTGGTAAGTATAAGCATATGAAGCATAAAGGAGTTGTTTGTGAAAAATGTGGGGTAGAAGTTATCTTATCAAAGGTTAGAAGAGAACGAATCGGGCATATCGAACTGGCGAGCCCGGTAGCGCATATTTGGTTTTTTAAGAGTTTGCCAAGCCGAATAGGTCATATATTAGATATTCCTTTAAAAAATATTGAAAGAATTTTATATTTTGAAAACTATATTGTAGTTGATGCCGGAAAAACATCTTTAAATAATCTGGATTTGATTACTGAAGAACAATATCGGGAATTGGAATTAGAACATGGAGAAGAATTTAAGGCCCTTATTGGGGCAGAAGCCATTGATTATTTACTGAAAAACATTGAATTAGACAAACTCTCGAAAAGTTTAAGGGAAGAATTAAAAAATGCAACCTCGGTTCAAAATAGAACAAAACTAGCAAAGCGGTTGAAAATAATAGAGGCATTTAGAAAATCGGGGAACAAACCGGAATGGATGGTAATGAAGGTGATTCCAGTTATTCCACCTGAATTAAGGCCACTTGTGCCTTTAGAAGGCGGTCGATTTGCGACCTCAGATTTGAATGATTTGTATAGAAGAGTCATCAACCGAAATAACAGGTTGAAAAGACTGCAAGAGTTAAGAGCTCCTCAAATAATAATACGAAATGAGAAAAGAATGCTGCAGGAAGCAGTATCCGCTTTGTTTGACAATGGAAGGAGAGGTAGAATTTTGCGCGGCTCTGATAAACGACCGTTAAAATCCCTTAGTGATATGTTAAAGGGTAAGCAGGGCCGATTCAGACAGAACCTGCTCGGAAAGCGTGTTGATTATTCCGGACGTTCTGTTATTGTCGCAGGACCAGAATTAAAATTCCATCAGTGTGGACTCCCAAAAAAAATGGCTGTGGAACTTTTTAAACCTTTTATATTTAACAAACTGGAAGAAAAAGGATATGCGACTACCATTAAAGCCGCAAAACGATTGGTGGAAAAAGAACAACCTGAAATTTGGGAAGTTTTGGAAGAGGTCGTTAAAGATCGCCTTATTCTTCTTAATCGTGCTCCCACTCTTCATAGATTGGGAATTCAGGCATTTCAACCAATGTTGATAGAAGGGAAAGCTATTCAGGTTCATCCATTAGTTTGTACGGCATTTAATGCTGATTTTGATGGAGACCAGATGGCGGTTCACGTTCCTCTGTCTCTGGAAAGTCAAATAGAAGCCAAGATGCTTATGCTGTCTTCGCATAATATTTTATCTCCCGCAAATGGGAAGCCGATTGCAACACCATCCCAGGACATAGTTTTAGGATGCTACTATTTAACAAAAAAAAGGGGAGGAGCAAAAGGGGAAGGAAAAGTATTTGCCAGTTGCCAGGAAGTTCATATAGCTTATAATGCTGGGGAAATACATATTCAGGCTAAAATATTTGTCAGAATAAACGGAGAATTGGAAGAAACAACCGTTGGTCGAATTTTGTTATTTGAAATTACTCCGAAAGAAATTTCATTTTCTGATGTTAATCAATTAATGTCTAAAAATGTTTTGACAAATCTTGTTAACGAGGCTTTTCTGAAAGCGGGAAGAGAAAAAACAGTAATATTTCTTGATGATTTAAAAGAACTAGGGTTTGAGCATGCGACCAAAGGGGGAATAACTTTCTCTATCGATAATTTGAGGATTCCTGCAAATAAGAAATACCTTGTCGAAAATGCAAGAAAAGAAGTTCTTAAAGTGGAAGGACAATATAGGGATGGTTTAATTACTAAAGGAGAAAGATATAATAAAATTATTGACATTTGGGCTCGTGTTACCGAAAAGGTTTCTGATGAAATGTTTAACGAACTGGAAAAAGAAGACGAGCATATTGTTAACGACAGTTCGGGGGAACAAAAGGAATTTAATCCCATCTTTATTATGGCGGATTCAGGCGCAAGAGGGAGTCATCAACAACTTCGACAATTGGCCGGCATGAGAGGACTTATGGCAAAACCTTCAGGAGAAATTATTGAGACACCTATTACGGCTAATTTTAGAGAAGGCCTCACTGTTTTACAATATTTTGTATCAACGCATGGAGCAAGAAAAGGTTTAGCCGATACCGCATTGAAAACAGCTAATTCTGGTTACCTAACACGTCGTCTGGTAGATGTGACACAAGATGTAATTATTACAAGTCGTGATTGCAAAACTCTTAATGGAATCGAAGTAACTGCACTTGTAGAGAGTGGTGAGGTTATACAATCTCTCAGTGAAAGAATTTTGGGTCGAATAGCATTGGAAGATATTAGTGACCCTTTTACGCAAGAAGTACTGCTCAAAGCCAATCGGTTAATTGATGAAGACGCCGTTGAAATCATTGAAAATGCAGGATTGGAAAAAGTTAAGATTCGTTCTGTTTTGACCTGTGAATTAACAACTGGCGTATGTGTAATGTGTTATGGGAGAAACCTTGCCACAGGCGAGATGGTTAGTATTGGTGAAGCGGTGGGTGTTGTTGCGGCTCAGTCTATAGGTGAACCGGGAACTCAATTAACCATGAGAACATTTCATATAGGGGGAACGGCCAGCAGGATTACAGAACAGACAACCCTTAAAACAAAAAGGGGAGGTTGCGTTAAATACCTTGATCTCGATGTAATACGAAATAAAGATGGCCACACTATCGTTATGAAACGAAATGGTAAAATTATCATTCAGGATGAAAACGGTCGAGAAAAGGAAAGATTTTCCGTTGTATATGGAGCAAGGTTAAAAACGAAGGAGGAACAGGAGGTAAGACCAGGGGATTTGCTTGCAGAGTGGGATCCATTTACAATGCCTATTATTACAGAAATGAGTGGAAAAGTAGCCTTTGGAGATGTTCTTGAAGGACTTACTATGAGAGAAGAAGTGGACGAAGTAACTGGACTTTCAAGAAAAGTAATTGCCGAACACAGGGAAGAAAAACGGCAACCGCGGATTTCAATTAAGGATGCTAAAAATAAAACTATAGCGCGACATCTTTTGCCGGCAGGTGCACATTTAATGGTGATGGAGGGCGATAATGTGCATGAAGGGGACTTAATTGCAAAAATTCCAAGAGAAACTACAAAAACAAAAGATATTACTGGTGGTTTACCCAGAGTAGCAGAACTCTTTGAAGCTAGAAAACCTCATGAGCAGGCTACTATTTCAGAAATTGATGGTGTAGTGAAATTTGGCGGATTTGAAAAAGGAATGAGAAAAATTATAGTGGTTAATGAAAGCGATGAGGAAAAAGAATATCTCATTAAACGAGGAAAACATATTAGTGTGCATGAAGGAGACAAGGTTAAGGCCGGTGAACCATTAATGGGTGGAGCGGTAAACCCTCATGATATTCTTGATGTCTTAGGCGAAGAAGAACTTCAGAAATACCTTGTGAACGAAGTCCAGGAAGTATACCGTCTACAGGGAGTCCAAATTAATGATAAACATATAGAAGTAATTGTAAAACAAATGCTTCGTCATGTTATTATAGAAAATTCTGGAGATACTGATTTTCTCATTGGTGAACAAGTTTCGAAAAATATTTTTTCAAAAAAGAATGAAGACGCAATTCAAAAGGGTGAAGAACCAGCTCAATGCAGGCCAATTCTGCTCGGCATTACTAAATCTTCTCTGAGTACAGATAGTTTTATTTCTGCTGCATCTTTTCAGGAAACAACTCGTGTATTAACAGAAGTAAGCGTTAGCGGAAAAGTTGATCATTTAAAAGGATTAAAGGAAAACGTAATTATGGGTCGTTTGATTCCAGCCGGAACAGGGTCAAAATACTATAAAGATGTTGCAATAAAAGGAGAAAAAAGAGAAATGCCAGAGAAAGCTGATGAGGTGAAAGAACAGGAATCTGAAGTGCTGGTCAGCAGAATACCCGTAAATCCGATTTAACCCTTTTACGAAGATTCTCATTATATAATTAGTTTATGGGAAAGTGCCTGTCAAAAGAAAATCAAATATAGTTTCTCAATATTTACTAAATAAAGTTTCCCCTTTTATATGTCTTATTGGCTTTGGTTACTGGGGGAAAATTATTTAAAAAAACCTCTGTGAACTGGGTGTTCTTTACGCAGCCTGCGATTCTAACCAAAACCTTATTTCAGAACAAAAAAAATATTTTCCGGCGTTAACTTTACCTCATCATTTGATGAAGTTCTGCAAAACAAAGATATAAAGGCTGTTGCTATATCAACACCTGCTGCAACTCATGCTAATTTTGTAAAACAGTCTTTATTGGTTGGCAAAGATGTTTTTGCCGGTGTTCCTGCAAAACAGATAGCGTGGACATGCCAGTGTGGAACGACTTTAAAGGTTTGTAATGATCATGCTCTTTGTAAGCATTGCGGGAATGAATATATACTAAAAAATGGTAAAGCAATAGTAGACTTAAGTAAATGAGACATGAGTAATATGAAAACTCATAAAAATTTATTTCAAGAAATAGAAGTTCTAAAAAAATGACATTAAGTTTTTGAAACGTAAAATGAATAAGTGAGAAATTATTTATTATTTCATATCTTTTCATTTCATGTCATACACTTACTCTCCCATTTGCCCATTAACCTAAAATGCATATATTAGGGATATCCGCTTTTTATCATGATAGCGCTGCCTGCTTGGTAAAAGACGGTAAAGTTTTTGCTGCGGCTCAAGAGGAGCGTTTTACAAGGAAAAAACATGATCCCAGATTTCCTGGGAATGCGATTGATTATTGTCTTAAAGAAGCAGGAATTACCTCAAAAGATCTCAATTATGTTGTTTTCTATGACAAGCCGTTCTTAACATTTGAACGTCTCCTGTTGAGTTATCTAACTGTTGCCCCTAAAGGACTTCGTTCATGGTTGGAAGCGATGCCTTTATGGTTAGGGAAAAAACTTCATATAGCAAAAGTCATTCAAAAAGAGTTGGATTTTGATAAAGAAATTCTGTTTACCGAGCATCATGAAGCCCATGCCTCTTCTGCTTTCTATCCATCACCTTTTAAAGAAGCTGCCATATTAACAATTGATGGAGTAGGGGAGTGGGCTACTGCAAGTTATGGGTTTGGAAAGGGCAAAGAGATTAATCTTTTAAAGGAACTTCATTTTCCGGATTCTTTAGGGCTTCTGTACTCGGCATTTACTTATTTTACCGGATTCAAGGTTAATTCCGGAGAATATAAACTTATGGGCCTGGCTCCTTACGGGGAACCTTGTTATAAAGACCTTATTCTTAAAGAGCTGATTGATGTTAAACAAGACGGATCTATCCGCCTGAACCTCTCCTATTTTGATTTTTTGGGTGGTCTCCGGATGACAAATAAACGCTTTTCTCAACTTTTCAGTGGTGATCCCCGTAAGCCTGAAGCGCCTATAACCAAAAGAGAAATGGATATTGCTGCCAGTATTCAAGTGATAACAGAGGAAATAGTTTTAAATATGGCAAATCACGTTTATAAAGAGACTAAACTCAAGAATCTATGCCTCGCAGGAGGAGTGGCACTAAATTGTGTGGCTAATGGGCGAGTATTACGTGAAGGTCCTTTTGAAAAAATCTGGATACAGCCTGCAGCAGGTGATGCTGGTGGTGCTTTGGGAGCAGCCCTGAGTGTATGGCATCGCTATCTTAATGAAGAGCGTAAAACACCTGAAGAACAGGACAGTCAGAGAGGTTCTTATCTTGGACCCGTCTTCTCTAATGAAGAAGTTAAAATATTTTTGAAAAATAATCAATATCCATATCATTTGTTGCCTAAGAAGACAAGAGCATACATTATTGCGAAACAGATAGCCTCCGGAAAAATTCTTGGGTATTTGGCCGGTCGCATGGAATTTGGACCGAGAGCTCTTGGAGCAAGAAGTATACTCGGAGACCCGCGCAGCCAGGAAACACAGAGTGTGATGAATTTAAAGATAAAATACAGAGAATCATTTAGACCCTTTGCCCCTTCAGTAATTAAGGAAAAAGTTTCAGAATATTTTGAAACAAATGAACCAAGTCCGTATATGCTTTTGGTCGCTAAAGTAAAAAAAGAAAGGTGTTTTTCTCAACCTTCATCGAACGAATTGGGTATTCTGGAACGCCTGAATTTTAAAAGGAGCGATATACCGGCTGTAACACATCTTGATTATTCAGCCAGAGTTCAAACAGTTAGCCAAAAAGATAAACCTGATTATTACTCGATAATATCAGAATTTGAAAAATTGACCGGATACGCTGTTTTAGTCAATTCAAGCTTCAATGTGCGTGGAGAACCGATAGTCTGCACACCGGAAGATACTTACAAATGTTTTATGCGGACTAAAATAGATGTTCTGGTAATGGAAGACTGCATTCTTTATAAAGAGGAACAGCCTCCATGGGAAGAGGCTGAGGAGTGGAAAAATGATTTTATCCTCGACTGATAAAAAAGAAATCCGGAAATTTGGAACAGTTGCCCTTCTTTTCTTCGGGTTTCTATGCATTATAGCTGTATGGCGGCAAAAAGTTGTAGTTGCTTATTTTTTTGGCACTCTGTCCTTGTTGGGCATTGGATTTTTAATATTACCGCGCATTTTAAAACCCGTTTATGATAAATGGATGCAAATTGCCCATTTTATAGGCAAAGCAATCACTGTGATAGTGTTGACTATGATGTACTATTTAGTCATAACGCCTTTTGCTTTGATGAAAAAAATATTTGGTGGTTCTCCAATTCCACTAAAGCCGAACAAAAGTGTTTCATCATATTGGGTAAGCCGTTCTGAATTAGCGCAACCAAAAGAAAGGTTTGTAAAAAGATTTTAAGGAGGTAAAAATGCCAAACCAGTCCATAATAAAAGAATTCTGGGAGTTTTTAAAATTTAGAAAACGTTACTGGTTGTTGCCTATTGTAATTATTTTGTTGCTGTTTGGAGCTTTGATCGTTTTCACTGAAAGCAGTGCTGTAGCGCCTTTTGTTTATGCTTTGTTTTAACTCAATCGGGAAGCAACAGTAGAAATTTAATTGACAACACTTTTTGAACTCTTTAAGATGGCAAGTTATATTTGGAGCCGAGGTAGCTCATTCGGTAGAGCAAAGGACTGAAAATCCTTGTGTAGGCGGTTCGATTCCGTCCCTCGGCATTCCTTTTAATTAATACAATTCAATTAATTACAGGTTGAGTCCTTTGTTCTAAAAAACTCCGTTTTTTCTCAATTGTGCCCATGTTGCAACAGTAAGCTTTGTTTTACTAATAAGGATTCCACAATCCCCGCTTCCTTAACCTTGCTTCTCTGTCATGAATCCTAAACCCCTGCAAATACTTAAATAAAAAAATTTATTAAAGTATTACCATACCCCTGTTCCTGAAATTAAAATCAATACAGTATAGAAAAAAGCAGTCAAGATGGCAAACACCACCCTATAGATCACTATATTATTAAATAACCAAGAATTAAAATCTTTCTCCTTTTGGAAAGAGGAAAGGGCAAGATTTTTAATTAGCTTTTGGATCAATATTTCTTTTTAGTAATTGACGAATTGAATCAAAAAGGTTTTTATTGCTAGATGAAAAATCAGCCATAGCTTATGTTTTCTAAACTAATCAGTCAATGAAAATGATGATACTGGAAAGCAGAAAAGTAAAGATTAATTTGACCTCGGTTTTTTGATTCTATCAGTCGTAATCAAACGGAGTTAATGGTTTTGACTTGTCGTTACTTTCGTTAACTTTTTTTAGAGAGTCGTTAAAAATATTTTGTAAAGACTCCGATCTCTTTTTATGAGCCTTCTCTGATTCTTTAAATTTTTTTTCTATCGTAACTTTCTGCTGCTTGGATTTGATTAATGCATCTTTAAAGCGATCACCGGAAGATTGCTCAAGAATAGGTCTTCTTTCCTCAATAACCTTCCCGTCAATGCGGTCAATAACCAATATTGTGTTGCAACAGGGGCATTTAATTTCAAAGTATTGCATTTATTTAACGACTTTCGATGTATTAACGATTTATGATATATTAATATAAAGTCGGACTAATTAATAGAGTAAAATCTTTTATAAAAAGAATGGGATTTACGTAATAATTTTATACCGTTTAAATACTCCATTACAAAATATTAAGACCAAAGAAGATTTAAGGAATATTAAATCTTCTAATCTTATAATAAGACTTCAAACCATAGGTGAAATTTTAATAGAAATAATAAAAGATGTACAAACAGTTACAAAAGAGCAGATGTATTGTAAGCTTGAAAATTATAAATGTGAAATACTTACGGGATTATAGGAATAGATAGGATTAATGAAATTTATCATATTCATCCTGTTATCCTGTAGGATGTTTTTGCGGGGTTTACTTTTTGATTAGTTCTTTAAGATGGGCAACTTCATCGGAATCAAGGTGACGAAACTCCCCGAGACTTAATTCTTTCAGATTAAGGAAAGCATATTTAATTCTTCTTAACT
>CAJXCL010000058.1 GCA_913051775.1 uncultured Nitrospirota bacterium
AATGTTAACTATTTTTAAAAACATTTATTTATTCCGTGAATTGATATTAAATTTAGTTCTTCGTGAAGTACAAATGCGTTACAGAAGGACTTTTTTTGGATTTTTATGGTCTTTTTTAAATCCTCTATTGCTCATGATGGTCTATACCCTGGTGTTTTCTTTATTTGTAAGAATTAGGATGGATAACTATTCCAGTTTTGTTTTTTGCGGACTGCTCCCCTGGATTTGGTTTACTTCATCGCTGAACGATGGTGTAAACTCACTCATTAGCAACGCTCAGCTTGTTACAAAAACCTATTTCCCTGTAGAAATTCTTCCTGTTGTTTCTGTTTTGACTCATCTTGTTAATTATTTATTTAGTTTACCACTCTTGATTATGTTTCTTATGTTCAATAAAATATCCCTGGGATTGCCTTTATTAATTTGTTTTATTCCACTTCTACTGTTTCAGTTCTTATTTACCCAGGGGTTAGTATTTATTACTGCTTCTCTTAATGTGTATTTTAGAGACGTTCAACATATTCTCGGAAACCTGCTTACCCTGTGGTTTTTTCTATGCCCCATTATCTACCCTTTTTCGATTATTCCGGAAAAATATAAATTTCTGATCTATCTCAATCCAATGGCATTATTTTCAATGGCTTATCAGAATATTTCTTTTTTTAACCGTTACCCCGAACTGCCAAGTTTTATTACACTTTTGTCTGTTTCCTCTACCATTTTTTTCATCGGGTCCGCTCTATTTAGTCGCCTAAAACCTGTTTTCGCGGAAGAACTTTAAAATGGACGCCATTAAACTAGAAAATATTTCAAAAAAATTTAGAATTCGGAATCTCAAAACTCAACATACAACATTGAAATCTCTTTTATTAAGAAAGTCTCGTTTTCCTAAAGGCAATGATTTATTGTATGCGTTAAAAGACATAAGTACTTCAATAGAAAGAGGGAAAACCGTTGGAATTATAGGACACAACGGTTCAGGAAAAAGCACCCTTCTAAAAATAATCTCTAAAATTTACAGACCGGATACCGGACGCATAAAGGTTAACGGCAGAATTTCAACTTTAATCGAACTAGGCGCCGGGTTTCATCCTGAATTTTCCGGAAGAGAAAATGTGTTCATCAATGGAATAATTCTTGGCCTTTCAAAAAAAGAAATAAAAAATAGATTTGATTCCATCGTTGAATATGCGAACCTTGAAAATTTTATCGACGCACCTGTCAGGACCTATTCATCGGGGATGTATATGCGTCTCGGTTTTTCAATCGCTGTAAATGTTGAGCCGGAGATATTGCTAATTGATGAGATTTTAGCCGTAGGGGATGAAGCCTTTTCTCGAAAATGCAATGACAGAATTGAAGATTTGCAGAAAAAAGGGAAAACTCTTTTAATCGTTTCTCACGATTTACAGGCAATAGAAAAGTGGTGTGATGAGGTCATCTGGATGAACCAGGGTATGATAAATGAAATCGGACCACCTCACAAAGTTATGGAGAAGTATAAAAAAAGCATTTCTAATAGCGATCATGGTTCTGATAGAGGAAACGCATTGAGTTTAAAAAAAGCTGCCATAGGAAAACATGGTAGAAGATGGGGTGCGAAGGAAATAGAAATCGTTTCTATCAGACTTTTGAATTCTAAAAATGAGGAAAGTTCTGCATACAAAACCGGCGAAAGAATGACGATCGAAATCGGGTACAAAGAAAACAAACCTGTTTCGAACCCTGTGTTTGGCTTTGCTTTTTTTCGAAGTGATGGAGTATGCTGCTACGGCTCCAATACAAATATCGAAAACATTCCTTTGGTAAAACTGAAAAAAGATGGATTTGTACATATTGATATAAAAAGGCTGGACTTCATCACTGGATTATATCATATCGATATAGCCATACATGATAAAAATGATTACACTTTCGATCACTTAAGTCATTGTCTATCATTTCTTATAAGTTCAGATATAAATGATACTGGAATTTTTCGTGTGAAACATAAATGGGAATTTATATAAGATTATTGAAATATTTTTATATGTTTCTTTTTTTTGATTGGGTCATAAAAGTTAAAAAAATAAGTTTAGCAACAAAATTGAAAATGAAAATATGCAAAAAGAGTGGTCGGATAAACTGGAGATAGGTTCAGGGGAAAATCCAGGTGAGGGTTTCACTCATCTGGATATTAATCCAAATGCACCACATGTGGAATTTGTTGGGGATATAAGAGCTATCTTTATGCCAAAGGAATATGATATCAGTTTGTACCCCACTCTTTTACCCTTAAGACCTAAATTACTGGAAGAAGGTGCCACCCGGTTTCCGTCCACAGCGGAGCACCTTGCGGATGAATTGTGTTTATTCAATGAGATAAGGCTATATCATGTAGTAGAGCACATTCATTGGTACAATCAAATGGCTATGTGGCAATGGTTATACCAGCTCCTGAAGGAAGGCGGTAAGCTCGATATAGAGACCCCAGATATGGAATGGGTCATGAAACTCTATCTTAAAAATCGCAGTAAATGGAGAAGGTTCTTGAATGGAGGAATATTAAACTATCCTCGCACTGAACATCCAGATATTTCTGCTAATACCGGCGAATCACTAAGCAGGTGGGTTGCTTTTAAAATTCATTCCGGTGGGTCCTATGATAAACTTTCAGGAATTCATGATCACCACCTTGGTATGTATGACAAAACCCGCCTGAAAGCGGAATTAGAAAATAGTGGCTTCAGTTCAACCGTTTCGCAAATTCAAGGAACATTAAAGGCAGTTGCTGTAAAACCTATCAAAAAAAGTTGAGGTAAGTCACTCTGGTAAGGTTAAGAACTATTTGGATTCCTTTTATGGGTGAGACCGAGCTTACTCTTTCAATAGTTCATCAATAGAATTTTGTACATATCGTAGCTCTATATTCAGCATACAGGACAAAGTCCCTGTAGCGCAAGTTATATGGCCTCTTTCTACTTTCTGAGGATGATAGCACGGCTGACATTCTATAGGATTCGAAATCGATCGGTGAAAGTTTGAAAATGGTTCTAAAAGCTTGGAGGATGACGGTCCATAGATAATTATGGTCTTTGCACCTACCGCCGACGCCAGATACAAAGGTCCGGAATCGTTTCCTATTACAATAGCGGCTCTTTTTAAAATTGCCGCAAGTAATTCAAAGGATGTCTTTCCCGCAAGGTTGATATTCGGACTTATGGTTTCTGCTAATTCCCTTTCCAACAATGACCCTACAGCTACTACCGGCAATTTATATCGTCTCTGAATATATTGGGAAATATTTTTATAATTTAAAGCTGCCCACCTTTTAATATGCATAACTGTACCTGGATTTTCTCCTCCTCCGGGCGCAATGACAGCAAATTCTCCATAAATATTTTTTTTTCGAAGCACATTCTTTGCCTCTTCATCTTCAGTTATTTTCGTCTCATATTCCATCGCCCGTCCCTCAGGGTTTACTCCTATAACTGAAACCAGATCGAGATAGCGAAGAATCTCGTGCTGGTGCGGATTGAATTTTACTGAATAATCTACCATAGGCCAAGCAGTATCAAAACTCAGCACTTTCTTTGTTAAACCAATAACCGCCATGGATGATACAATCATTGATCGATGAAAGCTAATAACAAGATCGAGCTTTTCTTTTGCCATAAGACGAGCCGCCCTGGCAAATGAAGCCCCAGCCAAAAACCTGTAGCTCAATTCAAACGGTGGGTTAACAATAATTGTCTTTTCAATATGAGGATTGTGCTCTGGGACGAATTTAGAATAATTTCCTGTTATATAAAACAAATTTGAATCAGGAAATTTATTTTTTACTGCCCGGATAGCCGGTGTAGTAAATAAAATATCGCCCGGACAACACAATTTTAAAAAAGCTATTCTGTTAAACATTTAATTTTCCTTGTTGGTAAAATCTTTCAGTAGATCAGTTTTTTGGGGTAAGGGCAACCTATTCTAGCTTTATTAATGTAAAATTTAAACGTCTTTGAAGAATATTATTTATTCCGCTCAATGGCAATGGATTTTATTATGAAACGCATTTATGATAACGTAAATTACCAGATGATCATGGAAATCTTTTATTGCCTAGAAGTTTTTGACGGAGAAGGAAAATGAAAATTGCTATAACAGGCGCCACCGGGTTTTTAGGGAGATATATTCTGAGATGGCTTGTCCGGGAAGGCCACTTTTGCCGATGCTGGAAGCGCTTTAACAGTGATATAAGCGGTCTTGAAAATTTGGGCGGAAAAGTGGAGTGGGTTGAAGGCGACCTCGGTGATGAGGGAAGTCAAAAAAGATTACTCAGAGGAGTGGACGCTGTTATCCACGCAGCATTGGCCAGGCCGAAAGGATTGCAATTTAGAGCAAGCCCCGGAAAAGACTTGATGGAATTTCTCCATTTAAACCTAATGGGGTCTCTTTCTTTGATTGACTTTTCAAAGAAAATTGGTATAGATCGATTTATTTTTATTTCCACCTGTGCGGTTCATGAAGTCATTCTTGATGATCGGCCTCTCGATGAAGCTCATCCTCTCTGGGCGCTATCCCACTACGGAGCCTATAAGGCTTCCGTTGAAAAATTTATCCATAGTTTCGGTTTTGGAGAGGGCTGGAACATCTGCGCCGTAAGGCCAACAGGAATTTTCGGTCTAACACATCCAGCGGAACAGAGTAAATGGTTTGACTTAATAAAGCGGGCCAAAAAGGGCGGACGAATCTCTGTGGCAACGGGAGGGAAAGAGGTACATGCCGCAGATGTGGCCAAAACTGTCTCCCTTCTTCTTAAATCAAACGGAATAGCGGGACAGGCATATAATTGTTATGACATGTATATTGCAGATCAGGAAGTAGCGCGAATCGCCTCAGAAATTTTAAACAGCAACTGTATAATAGAAGATTTAAATAAAGGGCCAAAAAACCAAATTGATACACAGAAGATAAAGAACCTTGGCATGACTTTTGGCGGAAAAGAACTTCTCAGAAAAACAATAGAAGAAATAGTGGAACTTATTTAATCATCCATATTTATAGAAAACTTGACATCTTTTAATTTAGTTGATAGTTTTGTTTAATTAAGCTTTTTGAGGGATGGAGATTTACTATTTTAAAATAAGTTATGATCAAAATATTAAACGACAGAAACTTAAAAATTCTTCAAGCTGTTCTGAAGCATTTTATTTCAACGGCAGAACCAGTCGGTTCACGCACTATTTCAAAGAAATACCTTAGAGATTTAAGTCCGGCTACCATCCGCAATGCCATGTCAGATCTGGAGGATTCTGGATTTTTAAAGCAGCCTCATTCTTCGGCAGGAAGAGTACCAACCGATAGAGCATACCGATTTTATGTTGATAATCTATGTAAAATCCCCAAACCAAGCCATAAAGATTCTGAAGCTATAAAAAATAAATTACAATCCAACCGAACAGAAGCAATGGAAGCTATTTTACAATCCTCGAAAGTACTCTCTGATTTATCTAATCAGGCAAGCATTATTCTTCTTCCTAAATTTGCAAATATCACTTTTAAACGTATTGAACTGATTAAAACCAGTGTGTTTCAGGTGTTAGTTGTTTTTATTTCTAAATCGGGCGTTGTCCAAAACAAATTGATTAATTTGAAAGATGACCTTACTCAAGATAAACTCGATTCAATCTCCAGGTACTTAAATGACCAGTTCACTAATTTGACTTTGCGGGAAGTGAGGAAAAAAATTGTTTCCACTATGAAAAGAGAAAAAAGGATTTATAATAACCTTCTCAAAAAAGCACTGGAGTTAATCCAAAAAGCCTTTATTGAAGATGATATTGAAGGAGACTTCTACATAGCCGGAACAACCAATATTTTTGACCAACCAGAATTCAGAGATGATTTAAAAAAAATGAAAGGTATTTTGAACGCATTTGAGGAAAAGAGCAAACTTATATTTATTCTGGATCAATGCCTCAAAGAAGAAGGGACCAGCATTATTATTGGATCAGAAAATCGAATTCACGAAATGCAGGACTGCAGTCTTGTGACCCATACTTATAAGTATGGTGATAATGTTTTAGGAACAGTTGGGATATTTGGCCCGAAAAGAATGGAATATCCAAAAATTATTTCCCTTGTAGATTATACCGCCACCATATTATCAAATAAACTCTCAGACTCTTAGATAATTATTATCTACCTATAAAAAAGCTATTTGTTAGTCTTCAGCCTTGCATAATAAGGAGTAACTTAATGGAAGTTTCAAAAACACAAAAAGATATCAATTTAGATAAAGATATAAAGAAGAATTTTAACGAAAAACCTCATCAGCAGGAAACGAAAAAAGCCCTGACAAAAAAGACTAAAGGTAAAACAGATAAATTAGAGGCAATCAAAAAACTCTTTAAGAAAGAAGCGGAAAAATTAAAAAAAACAATTGGTGCAAAGGACAAGGAGGTAAAAGAAAATTACGATAAATTCCTTCGACTAAACGCTGAATTTGATAATTTCAAAAAAAGGACACAGCGGGAAAAAGCGGATTCTTTTAAATATGCCGGTGAAAAAGTTATACGAGATATCATACCTATTATAGATGACCTTGAGCGAGCTCTTCACTCCACCAAAAATAACGATAAAGTAGAAGATCTGAGTAAAGGGGTTGAGATGATTATGAACAAAATCAAAAATATCCTAGGATCTGTTGGAGCTCAACAATTTAACAGTCTCGATCAGATTTTTGATCCAAACAAGCATGAAGCTGTCTCAAAAATTGTTACAACAGAACATGAACACAATACAATTATAGAAGAACTTCGCAAAGGATACATGTTTCATGATAGGCTTTTAAGACCTGCCATGGTCGTAGTGGCAGAAAACGTATCGGAAAAAGAGAAAGAAACACTGCCGAAAACAAAATCCGAAAAATAGTAATGGATAAGATAAAGTGGTGAAACGAATTAAGAAAGAGGGGTTACTATTTAGTTTTTGGCATTTCTCGTCAAGCCAGCGAGAACGATATTAAAAAGGCATAGCAAAGCCTAACGGGAGTGGCTATGGAGATCAACTGGTCAAAGTCAATATTGAAATTCCAAAAAAGCTAACCCGTCGTCAAAAAACCTATATGAAGAATTCTCAGCAATTAGTAGAGAAACTATTAATTTACACAAAAAAATCTGTTTAGAAAGATAAAAGATATTACGAAAGTCAGGCCATGACGGAGGAGACTTTGTGTTTGTTCGTAAAAAATGGACTCTTACCAATGATTATAACTAATTTGGTTATTTAATCCTGATTATCTTTCGGCATCGAGTTCACACCTGAAAGTGATGGCAAAGAGCAGAACTGTAATAAAAAGTGATATCTTTTTCACATGTATTAGGTTTTAACTTTTTATAAGCAAGTTATAGATTATCCATCCAGTAATACCTGTAATTAGAAAAAGAAGAATCCATTTTGCTTTTCTCATTTTTCCATCTTTTGAGGATTTAAATACAAAACATGTTCATATTCAGTCCAGCATAATAAGCATTAGCCTTTGATAATACTCTTAGCATCTCCTAACTTCAAGGCCGGTTGCACAAGGCACAGTTCATTTCCACTTACAGATGATACAAATTTCAATGAATATCTAAATTTTTTAACTCTGTTAAGTATCGCTGCACTGCCTTATTGCCAGGCTCAATACTCAATACTTTTTTAAAATCAGATTTAGCGGCATTTACATTTCCATACCAGCTAAATGCTACACCGCGATTTTGATATGCACTTGTGAAATCTTGATTAATTTTTATAGCCTCTGTTGCCATTTCAATAGCTTTACTATAATCACCTGTTTGGCGATAAAGCATTGCTAAATTAGTAAATGAGTGTTCATTTCTTTTAATATTAATTGCCCTTTGATATAACAACGCTGCTTGATCAAACTTTATTTTTATATGAAGAACAACAGCTTGGTTATGGTATGCTATCCAATTATCTTCACCAATAAATACAGCATTATCAAAATAGAGTGATGCTTTATCTGAGTCATCTTGTTTGGATAGTATGTTTTCTCCGTGTTTTGCATATGCGAAAGATAGTTTCTGTTTTATTTTTTTGTTGATTTGATTTAATGATTTATCAGGGTTTAGCTTTGATTTTTCTTTTTTATAATTAAATATAAATGGCTCCATTAATTTATTAATTACTTCATAATACTTACCTGCTTTTTCTAATTCTTCAGCTTGATTCAGTATTTCGGAAATATCATGTTTGTTTGAATAATTATTGCTTTTTAGTTTCTCTTGCCAATTTAAAATGCTATCTTTTGTTAATTTTTCTTCAAATGAAAATTGCTTGTTTAAATTATTTTGAGCAATAACTATCACATATGCTGGTTTTTGATATTTAGCGCTAAAGAGCGCTTCTGAAATATTTTCGATTGTTACTTGATTAGAGTCCATAGTTAACTTGTTATCATTATAGTTTGCTCACCCCCCCAACTACCTTCCCAATAATAACACTTAGGGTGTTGGCATTGATATTTAATCTATTTTTAATGAGAAGCGATCCTGCTGATGTGATTAGGTGCGGCTTGTTTTTGCCTAACTTATTTTTTAATAATATTGCGAGTCCTTTGCCATTAATTCCTAATTTTCTTTACCAGTTTTTAACTCTCTTACTTTCCTTCTGCTTGGCATTCATAACTTTCATTTAATTATTCACATGATATTTTGTATATGGTTATCCCCGCCGCTCCCTCTCTATTATGTTGGCATAGCTTACAATATGGACTCATAGGATTTTGTTTCTGTTTATTCAACTTAGATCAGAACTATATTTTTTTCTACTTGATGAACAAAGTTATTTGTGGATAATCTTGGTCAAATTTAAGTTGCCCTTCCTCAGTATATTCTTTTCTGTTAATTTTGATGTCATTCTTATAAATATCCCTGAACCTTAATCCACCAGTTTTGTAATATTCTCTGTAGACTCCATTTTTTTTGTCATTTTTATAGTTTTCCTCAATCCATAACTGCCCGCTTTCATAATAGATATTAGAAAGTCCGTCCAGTTTACCGTTTTCATAATTATCCTCAATCCATAACTGTCCGTTTTCATAGTACTCTTTATGAATGCCTTCCTTTTTCCCATCCACAATATTTCCTTCTGATCTTAACTTCCCACTTGGATAAAACTCTTTTCTTATTTCAGCCAAAGCAAAGGAAGAGTTAATTAATATTGTGGCAAATAGGAATACAATTAAAGATATGATTGGATGTATAGATGCTTTTTGGACTTCACAAAAATTGCGGCTATCAGAATGGAACTGGAAATGCTTCATGGCTTTCGTCTCCCATGAAAGATAATTTCCAATAATACCATAATTCGGGAGTTGAGGTGAAAGAAATTTGATTTATAAAAATCAGCAAAAAGGTGATTGACTCGTAAATCTGGCTTTGGTTTTATTTTGTGTTAGATTTATAAGGATACCTGCCCATGATTAAAAAATATTCTTACATTTTATTTATTCCACTAATTATTGTTATATCTCTATCCTTCGGACAAGGTTTTAAAAAGCAAGCATTTGATTAATTGAGAGAGAAGTAATAGGCACGGGCGGTTTCGTATCGCCGACCCCTTGCACGTCAAGCAAGGACATTACCCACTATATTCAATACGTTATAGCATTTTGTCCGATAAAACACATTCTTTTTTGCCTTATTTTCCAATGATTGATTGAATAATTGTCGGAAAGAAAATGCATCATCTGGCAGCATCCACCTTTTTTCTTTTCCATTTCATGTCCTTTACTTTAGTTATCTTTAAGTGAACTATCATACACAGCACAAGTCAAGCTAAATATTCTTGTTACCCATTGAATATATAATACTTATAAGGAATATTAGTTTTATAATAAGTTAAATAAGGTACTGATTTATAAGTGAAAAGAGGAAAGGTATCGTCTATGGGGTTTGTGTTTTTTTTTCAAAAAAGAAATTTTTTTTCTGATTCTAAACTGGTAATTTAGATTTATTTTAGACGGATGAAGTCAGGAGAGAAAATTGAAAGGTTAGAATTAACGCTACGTCACACCTTTGCTGTGTAGATATTTGGCAAAATCTTTATCTTTACCAGTAATATGTTCTATGACTTCTTCTACCCATTGATTCAAACTTCGTTCTAAGATGGTCACAACATATTTAA
>CAJXCL010000059.1 GCA_913051775.1 uncultured Nitrospirota bacterium
TAAAGAACCGGTACAAACCTCCACACCGGGAGTTGTGGTTGAATTAGGATGTCCTTTTAAAATACTTCCCAGCTTCCTTAATGTGTCAAAATGATCCGTGGAAAAATATCCTGAAAGACCTAAAACCACGTATAGTACAGGTGCGCCATGCCCTTTGGATAGGACGAATTTATCCCGGTCTTCCCAATAAGGATTTTTCGGATCGTGCCGCATTTTAGAAAAATATAGGGCGGTCAGGATTTCAACGGCAGAAAGAGAACCACCTGAATGGCCGGAACCTGCTTTCGCAAGCATTTTCAGGATGTTTACCCGAACCTCAGTTGCTATTGATTGAAGTTTTTTGATGTCTTTTGTCATAAATCAACGCCAAATTCTGTCTTTAAAAAAACGAGTGAAGCATACCATTATTGTAACATGGATGCAATATTGAAAATATGGAAAATTGAAGCACCCTGCGGTAAGCCATAGAGAATCTTCAGTGGAGAGTATAATTTTTTTAAGTTCGCTCTCTAACCCCGTCGCAAGCTCTGTACCAAACCGGTACAGAGCAAGCAGCGGGGAAAGCGTTCGCTAAGCACTTTCATTATTAAGAAGGGATAAGA
Source organism: uncultured Nitrospirota bacterium (assembly GCA_913051775.1). Taxonomy (GTDB): domain Bacteria; phylum Nitrospinota; class Nitrospinia; order CAJXCL01; family CAJXCL01; genus CAJXCL01. Next base: position 603 of record CAJXCL010000059.1, read on the forward strand.
AGGACAAAATTTACCGCGGAGTGCGATGAGGCCGCATAGAAAGAGCAATTTTTTTTACATCGCTCTCTACAGTAAAAAAACAACCTTTAATACTGAATATCAGAAATGGCTCTTGTTAATACTCATTGTTTTTAAACACTCTCTTTGATATTCTTTTTTGATGAGTACAAAAACAATGATCATTGCGAAAAATCTTGTAAAAAAATATGAAGAAATTACGGCGGTCGACGGAATAAGTTTTGTTATTAACAGGGGAGAGTGTTACGGGTTTTTAGGGCCGAACGGCGCCGGAAAAACCACAACAATGAAAATAATCAACTGTATGTCTCCTCTTACTTCCGGGAATGTGTTGGTATGCGAAAGACATGTGAAGACAAAACCTCGTGAAATTAAGGCATTGACAGGAGTTGTTCCGCAGGAAGAAAATCTCGACCCTGATCTCACGGTGTTCAAGAATCTTCTGGTTTACGCCCGGTACTTTGAAGTTCCATCCAATGAAGCAGAAAGCAGAGTGGAAGAGCTCATTAATTTTTTAAATCTATCTGAAAAAATAGATTCGCACATTAACGAACTGTCGGGCGGTATGAAAAGACGATTGCTGATTGCGCGCGCTCTTATAAATAATCCTGAAATATTGATTCTTGATGAACCGACAACAGGACTGGACCCGCAGGTGAGACACATGATTTGGCAGAAGCTCAGGCAGTTAAAAAAAAATGGAATCACCATGCTTCTGACAACCCATTACATGGAGGAAGCAAGCCAGTTATGTGATCGGATCGCGATAATGGACAAAGGGAAAATATTAATAGAAGGAAACCCTGTGACGCTTGTGGAAGAAAAAATAGGGAAAGAGGTTCTTGAACTGCGCATTAATAATGCGATGGAAAACGAGTTGCTTCAAAAATTAAACCGTTTTGAATTCACGCACGACAGAGTGGGAGATACGCTTTATATGTTTTCCAGGGACGGCAGGGAGCTTCTACAATATCTTGTGTCGAATGATTATCCTCTTGTCCTTCACAGACCAGCGACTCTTGAAGACCTTTTCTTGAAATTAACCGGTAGGGGATTACGGGAATGAAATCAATTTTTAAAGTACCGGATATATCGTTCCGCGCCTATCGCGTCTGGCAGAGGAACAGGGATTCATATAAAAGATTTTACAAAGCAAACCTCATAGGCAGTCTGGGTGAGCCGGTGATGTTTCTTTTCGGAATGGGACTCGGTATCGGGGGATACCTGGCTTCTATGGAAGGGGTGTCTTACATCCAGTTTATTGCGTCCGGCATCATCATGGTCACCGCCATGTACTCCGCTACCTTTGAATGTACCTTCGGATCATATACCCGGATGATGGGGCAAAAAACTTATGATGGCATTCTCGCGACGCCGCTCACCGTGGGAGATATTGTCATGGGAGATATTCTCTGGGGCGCTACCAAGAGTCTGATAAGTGGTGGGATTATGCTCGCTATAATCATAATTGCGGGATTAATGAAAGGCCCTGTGATCTTTATAATCCCAATCCTCATGCTTATTTTTTTAGTAGGGCTTATGTTTGCTTCCATGGCAATGATTGCGACAGCTTTATCCCCGAGTTACGAATTTTTCTCCTACTATTTTACTCTGACACTTACTCCGATGTTTTTCTTTTCCGGAGTATTTTTTCCTTTGGAAAAATTTCCACTTATAATAAAGGGGATTTCTTATTTACTCCCGTTGACATACGCGGTCAATATTTCCCGCTCTCTTGTTACGGAAAACTTTTCATATATAGCTCTTTCAGGGTTTCCTCTCCTTCTTGCCCTGACAATCATACTCGTCATTGTGGCAGTTAATATGATTGAAAAAAGGGTTGTGAAGTAACAGCAACAGAATATTTGGTTCCTTTTAGTCTAACCTGAAATAAAAAATATTTTGCTTTACAATATCTGTATTTCCAGATATAGTTTTGCAGCAATGAATATTAGTGAAATCAACCTGATGCTTAAAGCCTTCTCGGACGAAACAAGGATGAGAATACTGCATATCCTTACTGCCGGGGAGTTATGTGTATGTGATATTATATCAATTCTTAACCTGCCGCAGTCAAAAGTATCAAGACACCTGGCGTGTTTAAGAAAATGCGGTCTTGCCAAAGCTCGTAAAAATGGGTTATGGGTCTATTATTCATTGAAAAAGCCTCGTAATAAAATTCAAGAAAGTATCTTGCATTGCGTGAAAAACTGTTTTAATGCTGTGCCCACCCTAAAAAGAGATTTGAATAAGGCGAAAGAAGCTGTTAAAAGTCAGGCAGGTAGTGTTTGAAGTGAACATGTTTGGCGAGAGAACATAAATAAGGATTATTCTATACCTTTGAAGCTAGTTGACGGTTTAATATGGTTTTTTTTAAATCAAATATTTTAAAGGAGTTAAAAAATGCAAAGTACAATTTTAAACCTATTCGGCAAGTCCCCCTTTAAGCCGCTCCAAGAGCATCTTGAAAAAGTTAAAGAATGTCTGGAGCAAATACAACCACTCTTTGATTCTCTTTATAAACAAGATTCAAAAGAATTCAAAACAATATCAAAGAATATTATGAAGCTGGAACACCAGGCAGATAAAATCAAAGATAAAATTCGAGACAATTTGCCTAAAAATCTCTTTCTTGCGGTGAACCGGCGAGACCTGATGAACCTGCTCTCTGCCCAGGATTCTGTATCTGACGCCGTTGAAGACCTCGCAGTAGTATTAAATATAAGGGAAATGACAGTCCCTGAAAAATTAAAACCTCTTTTAGACAATCTTGTTAAGAAAGTGGTTCAGGTTGGGAATTTATCGGTTGAAGTAATTCTTGAATTAAACAATTTACTGGAGGCGTCTTTTAGCGGTCCGGAAGCGGAAAAAGTCATCAAAATGGTCGGAGAAGTCAGTACCATGGAATGGGAAGCGGACAAGATTCAATATAAGCTGGCCCAGACGCTATTTAAAATGGAAAAAGAGTTGGATCCAGTATCTATATTTATGTGGATGAAAATTTTTCAAACATTATCTGAAATTGCGGACGCGTCTGAAAAGGTAACCAAACTATTACGCTTATTTTTATCTAAGTAGGGAAAATGGAAATATTTAAGGCGCAAGAGATTTTAAATATTTTTTTGTGTCTTTTTGTCTTTGTGGCAAAAAAAAGTTAAGTGGCAAACTGATAAAAAAAGTATTGTCTATGGAAACGATTATTCTTGTGGTCGCAATATCTTTTGGTTTTTACATGGCATGGAATATCGGGGCCAATGATGCCGCGAATTCCATGGGAACTTCTGTCGGGTCTGGGGCTCTCACTCTAAAGCAGGCTGTCATTGCCGCTTCCTTCTTTAGTTTTATCGGCGCAATTCTGCTGGGAGGCGATGTTACTAATACTATCCGCAAAGGGATGATTGATCCGGCTATTTTTGTTGATGCACCCTTTTCTTTGGTTTATGGGATGCTGGCAGCTCTCATTACAACCGGATTATGGCTTCAATTGGCTACATACTATGGTCTTCCTGTTTCCACCACTCATTCCATCGTTGGGGCTATAATTGGAATCGGATTTATTGTCGGTGGTTTGGACGCGTTGAATATAAAAAAAATATTACAAATATTTGCCAGTTGGGTCCTATCCCCGGTTTGCGGTAGTTTGATAGCTTTTATTGTTTTTACCTTTATCAAGAAAAAGATTATTGATACTGAGACGCCATTACTAAACGTTAAAACTCAAGCACCCTACCTGGTATTTACAGTCTTTATTATTTTGACCCTCTCATTAATTTATAAAGGAATGAAAAACCTTCACTTGAATATCCCTTTTGATAAAGCGTTAGTCATTTCCACAGGAGCAGGCATATTGTCTTTTCTTACCTGCGTTTTGTTAATAAAAAAAATAAAGGATGATCAGGAAAGCGTCTTAGAAATAGAGTTTAATCGCATGGAAAAAATATTTGGTCATTTGCAGATTTTAACCGCTTTTTATGTGGCATTGGCTTTTGGAGCTAATGATGTGGCTAATGCCATCGGACCATTAGCGGCAATCGTGTCTGTTATTCAAACAAATACTGTAGCTATGAAAATTGAAGTACCTATCTGGATATTAGCGTTAGGAGGCACAGGAATAGCTATTGGAATATGTACATGGGGTTACAAGGTTATAGAGACAACCGGAAAAAAAATTACTGAACTGACTCCATCCCGCGGCTTTTCCGCGGAATTCGGAACCGCGACCACTGTTCTGGCTTGCTCTCTATTGGGACTGCCTGTCTCTACGACCCATACTCTTGTTGGATCTATCATAGGAGTCGGAGTTGCGCGAGGTATAGCCACTCTCAATTTCCAAGTTGTTAAAAACATTGTCTTTTCGTGGATTATCACACTCCCCATTACCGCTATATTATCAATAATAATTTACAAAATTCTGGTCTTATTATTTGCTTAGCGAGTTATCGGTATTTGCCAGAGAGCTTTTAGATGAAAACAAATTACTGATAGCAGAATGCTAATTAATTACAATGATATTTTTTTTGCAAATACAATATTGGATATCTTATTTATTTCATCCTGCGCTTTGTCAGTCAGGGGTGAGTCGAGGTTTACAATAGCCATTGCTTTTCCATTAACTATTCTTCGGCTTAAATTAAACCCAGCTATATTGATATTATTTTTTCCAAGAATCGTTCCGATTTTTCCAACAACCCCTGGCGAGTCTACATTGGAGAAAACTAACATGTTGCCTTCAGGGGAAGCTTCAATGTGATATTCATCAATCCTTACAATTCTGGTATCTTCCTTTCCAAATAGAGTTCCTTCAACTGTTTTAGATTCTTCATCCGTAGTAATTTTTACAGATATAAGTGTAGTAAAGTCATAAGACTCACTTGACCTGGATTCCAAAACTTCGATTCCTCTTTCCTTGGCAATGACAGGCGCATTTACCATATTCAGGTCTGTTTCAACAAATACATTTAACAGCCCTTTCAATGCAGCTAAAGTGATAGGGGTGGTTTCCATTTTTGCGACCTCACCGCTGTATATGATATTAATTTGCTGAATCCTTCCTTTGCAAAGCTGCGCCTGAAGAGAACCAAGTTTTTCCCCAAGGTATAAATAAGGCTTCATTTTTGTTAAGGTTTCCGCGTTTACCGAAGGTACATTTATGGCGTTTCTTATTTGGCCGTTTTTTAAGTAATCAACAATCTGTTCCGCCACGGCTACCGCTACATTCTCCTGAGCTTCATCTGTAGACGCACCAAGATGAGGGGTGCAGATTACTTCATCCAAAAGAAGGAGCGGGTTTTCTCCCGGCGGCTCTTTTTCAAAGACATCTAACGCAGCGCCGGCAACATTTTTCGTCTTAATTGCTTTCAGTAAATCGGTTTCATTAATAATGTCACCACGGGCACAATTTATAATACGGACTCCCGATTTCATTTTTTTTATAGTTTTTTCACAAATAAGGTTTTTTGTGTGCGCCGTGCTTGGAACATGGAGAGAGATGTAATCTGACCGCTTAAAAAGGCCATCCTGTTCTACCACTTCGACACCTGTTTTCTGGATCACATCCTTTGAAATAAAAGGGTCATAGACTATCACGTTCATTTGAAGACCCTTGGCAAGACTGGAAACAATTTGTCCGATTTTGCCAAACCCGATAATGCCCAGGACTTTATTATAGATTTCTACACCCATAAATTTTTTCTTTTCCCATTTGCCTGCTTTTAATGATGTGGTTGCCTGAGGGATTTTTCGGGACAGGGATAACATCATTGAAATAGTATGCTCCGCGGTAGTGATAGTATTTCCTCCCGGCGTATTCATGACAACGACACCTCTCTTGCTGGCTGCCCCCAGATCAACATTGTCTACGCCGATACCTGCTCTTCCCACCACTTTCAAGTTGGAAGCGGCCTGTATAACATCGGCAGTTACTTCGGTAGCACTCCTTATGGCAAGGCCATCATATTGACCGATTATTTCAATCAGTTCTTCATTGGACAATCCGGTTTTTACGTCGACTTCAATCCCATCAGCATTTTTAAGTACCTCAATTCCCTGTTCGGACAGGTTATCGCTAACCAAAACTTTCATCAGACCTCCTTAATCAAATGGTTCAGAAATTTTCATTTTAGACGTAAATCCTCTCAACTTAATTTTTAGCCAAATCTATTATAACCAAAACCCTTAAAAATTCTCTATTAAAAGATGTACATTTTTTTCATTCTTCTGTATTTTCCTCTTGACTCTATACTATAGTATAGACCTTATATTTATTTCAGGAGGGAAAAAATGGAACTAAAGATAGGTAAACTCGCGAAAAAGGTTGGAGTCAATATTCAGACTATTCGCTATTATGAACGGCGTGGACTTCTGTTACCGGCGAGAAAGATGGAATCCGGATAGAGGTTATACGACAACGATGCCAAAAAACACCTGGAATTTAGGGGAAAAGGTAAAAAAGCTCTCAAGAATGAGCCCTTCTCCCCAAAAATCGATCCACTCAAAAAATGATTTTTTTGGCAAGCTAAATTTCATTGAACGGAGGTTTGCCATGAAAAAATGGTGCGTTGTTTATAATATATGTGGTATTAGTTGCAAGAGTAAATGAAGAGAGTAATGATTTTTTAAGACCCATTATTGAACAGAGATACCAAAATCAATTTCTAGTTTTTCAGATTCATCATAAACTTTCCTGTTTATCATCTCTCCGTTTTTATAAGTCTCAATAAACTGTATTCCGCCGGTTTCAGAATATACTGTTAAAGTTCCGTGCTTTTTGCCATTTTTGAAGTTTGCCTCTGCTTGCAATTTTCCACTATCGAAATATCCTTTGGCAATTCCTTCAAGCTTGCCGTTCTTGTAAGTTTCCTCCCATTGCAATTTCCCGCTTTCGTAGTATCCCTTACCGATTCCTTCGAGCTTACCGTTTATGTAGTTTTGCTCTGATTTTAATTTACCGCTTGGGTAGAATTCTTTTTTTACTTCAGCAAAACTTAAAACAGGGCTGATTAAAACTAAAACTATCGTGATAATTAATAGGACTTTTATATTTTCCATGTACTGCCTCCATGTGATAATTTTTTATATCCTGCAAATATAGATATTAGCTTTTTCATTATTCTCTCAAGGCAGTAATCTTTGCAAAATCAATTTGCATTCCTGTATCAACAAGAATGCCAATCCCGTATGCTTCATCCTTTGGATCACGGCCAAGAAACTGTTTAAAATCAGTCCGGGCGTTGAGCCTTTGCACTGTCCAGTCATTTGAATCAGCGGGTCCGCTTTGTATCACTACTTCGGTAGGTGAAAAGACCCCTCCTTTTTTAATAGTTCCTTTTTTTAAATCACTGCTCCATACGTATTTAATGATGGTGGGTATGCCGACGAGGTCTCTATCCAGAGAGACGTATAAGTATGCTGAGGCAGGTTTATCCTTTGGCCATTTTTTAACCCTCCATTTCCATTCAATGATAGGATGTGTTTTTGAACTCCAGGATATCTTCTTAAAAATCCGGACAGAGTCAGATTCAACATTAGCACTCAGATAGATAACTTTTTTATTGTTTACAATTTTATAGATATTGTTTGCTTTTGAAAAACCTCCTTTAGCTTTCCAGCTTTCTGGATATTTAGAAAAATCTGCCAATACGATTTTGTCTGCATCCTTTTGGTTATCTGCCTGGCTGAAAGCTGGTAATTCAATAATTACTAAAAGACTTAGAAAAACCGTAGATATTAAAGAGGGTTTTTTAAAAATTTTTAACATAATCTAATAATATCATTTTTTTAAAATAGGTTGCTAACCTGAATATTTAAAATTTTTGAACACAAATTTGGTGGTACACCAATGTCAGCAAGATAAAATTCACCAATGTGTTTAAGGGGTTCCTGCTTACATAATCCTTCTTTTGGAAGAGCCAACGCCAGTGTGGCAGTAGCATTTATAACTGGATTAAAAATAATACCACTGGTTGTATCAACTCCAGAAGGTGTATCAAGTGCCAGAATATAACCTAACCAAAATCTTAGTACCATCCTTAGAGTGATAATTTTATGCCGTCAGTTGAAGCCTAGCGGAAACTGAGGGCATAGGTTTAAACGTTTCTGGTGCTGGGTGCCGATATCCCAGTAAGCTGTAAGACCTGATTATATTATATTCTATCCGCCATTGCTCAATCAACACCTTGGCCTCAAAAAGAGTATCAAAAATATCCCCATTCAAGAGTTTATCTCGAAGTTTTCCGTTAAAACTTTTAATGTATCCATTTTCCCAAGGACTTCCTGGCTCAATGTAACTGGTTTTTATACCGACATGAGCCAACCACTCTCTAACCGCTTTTGCTGTAAACTCTGATCCGTTATCTGAGCGGATATTCTCCGGGACTCCTCTGACTGCAAACAGTTCAGGTAAAATTGCAAGAACATCATCTGCTTTTATTTGCCTTTGTACCTCTATGACAAAGCACTCCCTGGTAAACTCATCAATTCTGCTACAAAGTCATAGCTCCATACATGATTAGGTTTTAATGGACGAAGCCTTAAACAAGACCCAACGCCATATCCGCTAAACACGGTCGCGGCCAACCTGCCAACCCTCTATTTTTAACAAACCAGTAATCCGCCAATAGCCATAACGCCCATAGGCTCCTGCAAGCTCGATGATCCTCTTAGTTAGAATGGGATCATCATCCCTCATAACATATTAAAAATACTTTTCTTGAATATTCTCTATCATCTTTCGTCGCTTAGCCGGGCTTAGAAGTTTTTTGAGGCCGACTCCTTCAAGATCTCCTTATCCAGTGTTA
>CAJXCL010000060.1 GCA_913051775.1 uncultured Nitrospirota bacterium
TGATTGCTCCAACGGAGGCGTTCGGGCAGTTCGTCGCTGACAATATTGGTTATTTAATCCTAACGATAACCGTTTTAACCGAACAATCCTGTATTTCTAAATCAAACATTGTTTTTGAATCCTTCTTAAATAAGCAGAGTCTTATTTAATGAGTTTTCTTTTTTTTCTTCATGTAGGGTTACAGGCATAAGCCACCTGTAGCCCTTTTTTTATGTGGAAATTTTGTATCATAGAAACGGCAGAAATTGTCAGGAATCAGCAATTACGATAGACATTTTACTGTGTCCAAATTGTGTGCAAAATAATCTTAATCAGCCTTAACCCACCTTAATCACCTTAATTGACAAGCTGATATAAAATATTTTAAAGTAAAGATTAGCGGCCAAACTTACCTAAAATCAAGTCGTTAAAAAAAATTAAAAAAACGCTAAAAACTACCTTGGGAGCAGGGTGTCGGAGGTTCTAATCCTCTCTCCCTGATCTGTTTTTTCAATTGGTTAGCATTTTTGGGTTGACCCATTTTTGTCAACTATAGTCACCCATTAGAAGTCCGTTGTCAAAGACAAACATTGGGGGTAGGTAACTATAACGTTTCCCGATTAGAGCGCTAGAGGACAAGATTTATCGGAAATTCAGTACGAATTTTTATTCTGGATTACACGTAGTAGCACTCGGGAATGACAAAGGAGTATAAATTTTTTTTAATAAGGGGGAAAAAGGAGTTAAACATGAAGCGGAGAGTTAGGCAAACGACGGAACCTCTACACATATAAAACAGCACATAGATCTGATAACACAATATTTTACATAGATAACATAAAGCTATACTTAGAGTCAAGCTAAAACCTAATCTCTTTTCTTTTCAACAACAGCCCGCAAAGAATTGGACCTAAATCCATTAATTAGATATGAAAAAAAATTATAAAAAAGAAATTGAATCTCGAAAAACTTTTGCCATCATCAGTCATCCTGATGCCGGAAAAACAACGATTACAGAAAAATTTCTTCTTTTTGGCGGGGCCATCCAGATGGCAGGCGCCGTTAAGGCAAAAAGGTCCTCACAGCATGCGAGGTCAGACTGGATGGCTATTGAAAAAGAGAGGGGGATATCTGTTTCCACTTCGGTAATGAAGTTTTTTTATAATAATGCGGAGATAACCCTTCTTGATACACCGGGACATGAAGATTTTAGTGAAGATACTTATAGAGTTTTAACCGCTGTAGATTCCGCTCTCATGGTTATCGATTCCGCAAAAGGAGTTGAGACCCAAACAAGAAAGCTCTTTGAAATTTGCCGCCTTAGAGATATACCGATTATCACCTTTATTAACAAGTTGGACCGTGAGGGGCTCCCTGCTCTGGAGCTATTAGAAATTATTGAAAAGGACCTTGCTTTAGAATGTTGCCCTTTTACCTGGCCCATTGGAATGGGAAAACTATTTAAGGGGGTTTATCATCTAAAAAAGAACCAGCTCCATCTTTTTTCTTCAACCCATCACGGGAAGATTAAAGAAGGAGTGATTATCAACGGTCTCGATGATCCTCTTTTAGACCAAAACCTTGATAAACAAGCAGACGAACTGAGGGAAGATATAGAACTTATCAATGAAGCTTCTCATCCTTTTAATCTTGACCACTTCGAGAGAGGTCTACAAACACCAGTCTTTTTTGGAAGCGCTATTAATAATTTTGGAGTAAAAGAGCTCCTGGACAGTTTTCTTGATCTGGCTCCTACCCCTCAACCGAGGGACTGCAAAGAAAGAAAGGTTGATCCCTATGAAAAAAACTTCTCCGGATTTACATTCAAAATACAGGCTAATATGGACCCTGCTCATAGAGATAGAATTGCCTTTTTACGCGTATGCTCAGGAAAATATACAAGAGGGATGAAACTCTCCCACATGAGGTCCAATAAAAAAATTGCGACAAGAAATGCAATTACATTCCTTGCCCAAGAAAGAGCTGTTACTGAGGAGGCCTTTGCGGGAGACATTATTGGAATACCCAACCATGGAACTATTAAAATAGGAGATACTTTTACAGAAGGTGAAAAACTCAATTTTCTCGGAATTCCAAACTTTGCCCCGGAAAATTTCTGGCGCGTAAAGCTTCTTGAGCCTATGAAGTCTAAGTCCCTTCAAGTGGGACTCAAGCAGTTAGCCGAAGAAGGTACTCTACAACTATTTCAGAGGTTAAATACATCGGATTATATCATTGGAGTTGTAGGAACCCTTCAGTTTGAGGTTGTAGTTGCGCGCCTTAGGGCAGAATATAAAATAGAAGGAAGGGCTGAACCTACAACATTTAATGCAGCACGTTGGATAAAAGCAGATGATCCGAAGAAAATGGAGCAATTCAAATCCAAGAACACGCATAATCTCGCTTTAGACGCGGAGAACCATCTAACCTACCTGGCAAAAAGTGATTGGGACATAAACAGGACCCAAAAAGACTGGCCTGATATTCGTTTCTTAAAATATGTCGAACATTCGTAAAATGGAGAGGCTCCTAAATCAACTGGAGTTTTCGCTGCGGGGTTAGTGAGTTAACTTTAAATAAAATGATACTCTACACTGAAGTTCTGTTACAGGGAGCTTCAATTGTGATTTCGGCCTTCCATGGTCGGTAAATTTAAATGGTTCTTATTAATATTCAAAATGTAAACCTCGCCTTTGGAGGTCCTGTTATTTTTGATGGGATTAATCTGTCTATTGAACAGGGTGAAAAGGTCTCTCTTACAGGACGAAACGGGACTGGTAAATCTACCTTGCTTAAATTGATAAGCGGCAGTATCTCTCAAGATTCAGGATCCATCTCTATCCAAAAGGGTATTCGTATAGCTTTCCTTGTACAGGAGGTCCCCTCGGATATAGAAGGGAGTGTGTTTGATGTGATTGCAGGCGGGTTACAGAGCCATTTTGATCTTGTGAGGAGATACCATACGATCAGCAACAAACTCTCGAAGGAAAACTCCCCTACCCTGCTTGAAGAATTAAACCGTGCCCATTATTCTTTGGATAGAGTAAATGGATGGGAGATGAAGCAACAGGTGGATAAGATCATTTCGCAGTTCGCTTTTGATCCTGACTTTACATTCAACTCCTTATCGGTAGGACTTAAACGTCAGGTATTATTAGGAAAAACCCTTGCGGGTCAGCCGCATATCCTTTTATTGGATGAGCCGACCAACCATATGGATATTGATTCCATTAAAAGGCTGGAAGATTTTTTAATACGTTTTTCAGGTACTCTGGTTTTTGTGACCCACGACCGGACATTTTTACGCAAGGTTGCTAACCGTATAGTGGAAATTGACCGTGGAAAGCTCTTTAGCCAGAACTGCAATTATGACACTTTTTTAGTCCGGAAACAGGCCCTGCTCGATGCTGAGGAAGCTGAAAACAGGTTATTCGACAAAAAACTGGTAAAAGAAGAGCAGTGGATTCGCCAGGGAATTAAGGCCAGGCGGACCCGTAACGAAGGTCGGGTGCGAGAGTTGAAAAAGATGCGTGAAATCAGGAAATCACGCAGGCAGAGGTCCGGTCTTGTTAACATGCAGCTTCAAATAGGGGGAAGATCCGGAAAGATTGTCACGGAAGCAGAGCAGATCAATTTCGCTTATGGCGAAAAAGTTGTGATCTCAAATTTTTCTACTACAATTTTAAAGGGGGACCGTGTAGGAATTATAGGGCCAAACGGAATTGGTAAAACCACCCTTCTTAGCATTCTCCTGGGAAAACTCAAACCACTTGCTGGTAAAGTTCGGACCGGTACGGGAATTCAACTCACCTATTTTGACCAGTTGCGAGAACAGCTTGATGAGACAAAGAATGTTCGGGACAATGTGGGAGATGGACAGGACATCCTGACGATTAACGGAAACAACCGTCATGTTATCGGTTATCTGAAAGATTTTCTTTTTTCTCCTGAACAGGCGCTCGCCCCAATTTCCATGCTATCCGGTGGAGAGCGTAACCGGCTTTTACTTGCCCGGCTGTTTACCCGACCATCAAACCTGTTGGTCCTTGACGAGCCTACAAACGATCTTGACGCGGAAACTCTGGAACTTCTGGAGGAACTTCTCATTCAATACAAAGGCACCATCCTTCTCATCAGCCACGACCGTTCTTTTATTAATAATATTGTTACCAGCACTATCATTTTCGAAAAACAAGGGGTCGTCAAAGAGTATATAGGTGGTTACGATGATTGGATTAGACAACGTCCTGCTGAGGTAATAAAGAAAAAAACGGCAACAAAAATAAAACAACAAACAGTTGAACCGCGAAAGAAGGGCCGTAAATTGGGATACATGGAAAAAAGGGAATTAAACTCCCTTCCGGAAAAGATTGAAAAACTTGAAGCTCAACAAGAAGAGTTGTTCCAGGTTATGAACAATCCCAATTTTTATAAACAGCCAAAATCAGAAATTGTGAAAATTTCAGAGAAAGTTAAATCTCTAAAAGAAGTTTTAAACAAAGCATACAAAAGATGGGAAGAACTGGAAAAGTGATAAAAAAACAATATGGGAATCATCCATTCATATAAAAGCATTAAAGTTACTTGCAGTCATCCAGAAATTCGACCCCTTTTTAATAATGTAGCTGATTTTTATAAATGGTCCTTTACATTGATTTTGCGACAGAAATCACATAAGCGGTTATGTTCTCCTTGTGAAACAAATTTCCTTTCACAGCGAAGACAAACGCGGTTTTTAGGTTGGATTTCTTTTAGACCAGACATACGCCTAGCTTCATTAATGTGTACAATGTCATAGCTTTTCGTTTTCTCATTTCTATCCATATTAAGTCCTCTGTTAACTTTCTCCATTTGTAACAAACAAGAAAGGTAATTAAAAATTAAGGCAAGCAAAACTGTTGGGTTTAAACCTGCTCCGGTGTTGAAGGCATCTCTTTAATTTTTATTCTGTAGTTTAATTCCAACTAAAGATCGGAAGAGCTGGAAGAGTTATAAAAAAAGGCTAACACCAAACAATATCGGTGTTAGCCTTTTAGAATTAATCAAAAGAATTATTTCGTTTTGACATTTGAAGCCTGAAGCTCTTTGGGGCTTCACTTACTTCAAACTCCACTTCCTGTCCTTCATTGAGAGTCTTATAACCACTGCTATCTATGGCGGAAAAGTGGACGAATAGATCCTCACCCGATTCAGGTGAGATAAAACCAAATCCTTTGTCGCTATTAAACCATTTTACTGTTCCATTCATTAACTGTTCACCTGCCTTACGTAAGAAAAATTTTGAAGTCGAAACTGCTAAAGACCATCTACGTCAAAAAAAAGCGTGAAAAATCCCTTTTATCCCACGCAGTCAGTGTCAACATACTAATGCGGATCAAAATCAGAAACCATGTCTCATACTTACTTTTTCATCATCTCAGTAACAAAGGTACTTTGCAAGATTTTTATTAGAGTAGCTCATGGGTGTTAGCAAATTGGAATAGGGATCAAAGGTCTGCAGGACTGATGTTATTATTCAGTCAATATTTTGTTTTAAGTTAAGTCAACAGCAGACTATTATTGTGTAGAGGAAGAGTTATAACGGATATTTCCAAAACAGTTTTATTATATTGCGATAATAAATGGTTATTTATCCATGAACCTACTGGCATATCAACTCATGCTGTTAATCAGGGCTACTTGGGAATTGCTGAATAGATGGAATTGCACCATAACATTAAGGTCTATATTTGTTCGAGGTTGGATAAAGGAACAAGTGGAGTTTTAGTTTTTGCTTTGACCCCGGAGGTAAAATGACAAGATAGCATTAAATAATAGCATATAAAACAATAAGATACCAAAAATACTTAAGGTAATACTGCATCATAAGTATGTTTTGGGATATTTGTTAAAAATTTTAATACTTCCACAACCCTCTTTTCCTTACCCGTGCTTCCATCTCATATTGCCTGAACTCATTCATATATTTAAAAGGAAACTTAGTATAGCATGACCGCATTTCTGTTTAATTATCTCTGCATTGAGAAACGTCCCATCTTTAAGATAGACATAGGCTAACAGGCGTTTATATTTATCCCTCTGGTTTTGATCGAATTCAAGCTCCAGGAAGTGATCCTTTTTTACCATCTACTGGAATATTATCACCGGTATTATCTCTTTTGGTTGGTGTTATGGCCACAGCATCCACAAACTGACCAGTTGATGTAAAGGTTCTAACACGCCCTGTATTTTCTATATCATTTTCATTATTGGTTGTTTCAGGCACGTACTTACTGGAACTCATAATATTTTCTATTTTAGCTATAACAATAAAATCTGGTCCATACAGGTTACGCATCAGAGGTGAATACGCCATTTCATTTCGTTTTAACTTTAAAAATGGCTTAACTGAACTTTCTGAAATAGTTAGGATAAAATGTACAGCTTTTTTGCTCAAATAAAAGCTACCAAGAGGGTCTATAAATTCTACAATAATACCGTTTTTAGTTTGTTCTATATCTTCAAAGTAACCTTTAAAAAGTATTGGCTTTTTTGAATGTATTTTGAAAAATTCTTGAAATTCATAAACAAATGAATCAACACCAAGATTTGGGGGGGGGAAATAGATTGCATTATGCTTTTTGGCAAGTTGATCTATTGCAAGTTTTTCTTTTTCTTCGTTTTTCCGTATTAGCTCCCTTTCCTCTGCTTTTTTTGCCTCTCTTTCTTCATAGGATTGCCCACAACCAGTGCTAAAAAGTGAAAGGCTTACAGACACTATCAAAACAATAAGTCCAATAGGTTTTATGTTTATTTGAACTGTCATAATTTGCTTTCTGCTTTATTTAAAAAGTTTTCTATTTATCCCACAATGTTCAATATCTCTCCAATTATAAATTACTGTTCTAAAGTGTCCTCTCCGTTTTGTTTAAGTTTATCTAAATTAACACATTTATCGGATTTCAGCCATTTTTATAAGAGCAAGGAGCCGCTATAGAACGTTGTGATAGCAATTAATTCCTTTTTATAATTTCCATCCGACAGGGTAGTACTTGCACAGCATCCAGAGCCTTCTCCCTACTGTCGCACCCCTGGATGGGGGAGGGTATGTACAGCTAATTTTAAGGGTGGATCAGTTTTTCGGGGTAGGGTCAGGTGGCTTTGTAGTTCTTTTATTGTCTAAATCTTTTTTTATGTCTATTATGTCATTTGACACATTTGAAAATCTCTGGTAGAAAGTTAAAAACTTAAGTGCCTTAACCCTTTTACCTGCATATAGTAATTTGCGCTACCACCGTGGATATGACCATTCAAAATTAAAATATATTCCAAAGTCTCGTCGTTTTCCACTTATTCGTATTATCCTGGTTCTTGCTTCTAGCTATATTCTCTACAATTACTTTTCTAATGCTTCGAAAAATGAGTTAAACCATCCTGTAAACCCTGTGCAGATTCAAAAGACAGGTGAATTCAATTTACAAACAGAGGTTAAGGTTAAAAAGTCTGAAATTACTGCAACACAGCCTTTAAAAAAGGCCTCCAAGGTTCCGCTATTACCAAGACAGCCGGATGAGGTTTTAGGAAAGAATCTTCTAAATGTTCTTAGCTCACAGAAACCATACCGGGCGTTATATCTAATGGTAGATGGTACTACCGGCCGCATTCTAGCCTGGGGACAGCAAAATAAATTCAAAGCTTCCGTTCTGCCGACCTATCTACCGAACAGTTCCTTTCCTGCCGCAAGCCTTGTTAAGATTGTGACTGCGGCAGCAGCACTGGAATCTCGTCGTTATTCAAACCACACACTTATTCCTTCTATTGGAAGAAGTGTAACGCTATACAAGAGGCAATTAAAGGTGCCAAAAAATTATAATGGGCGGAAAATCAGCTTGGAAAAAGCTTTTGCCTCGTCTATGAATCCGCCGATGGGAATCGTTGGGCTTAACCTTGGCGGTAACACGCTGAGGAAGACAGCAGAAAAACTTGGTTTTAACCGCGATTATGCTGATGGAATTCCTGCTAAAAGCAACTTTAAGCCACCTGATAAAGGCTTTGGTGTTGCTGAAGCTGCCAGTGGATTCACAACAGATATTACCATTTCTCCACTGCTGGCAGCGGCTATTGTTCGCTCTGTACTGCAGCGAAAAGCTCCAGAAATTCCATGGTCTCCAGTTGTTGGGACTGAATATGCCCCAAAGACATCTATTGGACTTCCTTTACCTGACCTAACAGAAAACACCTATTATGGTCTCAACCGGATGTTTGAGGCAACTGTTAAAAGAGGTTCAGCACGCAGAGTTTTTAAAAATCGAAAAGTTTTGTTCCCATATAATCGCAAAAGACTTCGAATTGGAGGAAAAACAGGCACAAAAGAGGGTGTTGACGGTTATTATCAATGGTTCGCAGGATTCGCAAAAGATAAAAAGGATCCTAAAAAATCAATTATTCTCGTTTGTCTTCATATAAACGAACTGAAAGGAACCAGGGCCAGTCCACCAGCACAGGCTGCCGGTTTATTAATTAACCATTGGGCAAAAAAATATCTTAAATGGTGAAATTTATTATTTCAGTTCAGCTTTTATTTAAGGGTAGTAATAATGTTTAGGGTGGTCATTATATATGTATGAAAAATGACAAATAGAATATCGACAATCCAATATCGATAATGATAGAATTATGTCTGATATAAATATCCTGAGACTTTTTCAGAATACTACTGTAGGGCGATCTTTAATGAAAAAAATAATTTTAAGTTTTTTAATAGTATTTCTTATAACTGACATAAGTGCGGGAGAAGAAAAAAAAGACTTTGAAGGTATGGTCTTTATAAAAGGAGGCTGTTTTGAAATGGGAGATACCTTTGGAGACGGACATTCGGATGAAAAATCTGTCCATGAGGTCTGTGTGGACGATTTTTATATGGGAGAACATGAGGTAACACAGGAGGAATGGGAGGAGATCATGGGAAATAACCCGTCCCATTTTAAAAACTGCGAAGATAATTGCCCTGTTGACCAAGTAGCCTATGATGATGTTGAGGAGTATATCAGAAGGCTAAATAATAAAACCGGTTTGAATTATCGTCTTCCTACAGAAGCGGAGTGGGAATATGCAGCGAGAAGTGGTGGCAGGAAAGAGAAATATGCAGGTACAAGCAAAAAGTCAGATCTTGGAGATTATGCATGGTATTTGGAGAACTCTCGTGTAACTACACATCCGGTAAAAACCAAGCTACCAAATTTTCTGGGACTATATGACATGACCGGCAATGTATCGGAATGGGTTTCTGACTGGTACGGGAAAGACTATTACAGAAACAGCCCTAAGGACAACCCTAAAGGACCTG
>CAJXCL010000061.1 GCA_913051775.1 uncultured Nitrospirota bacterium
CCCCTGTGGAACTCATTCGCGCCATAAATCCGTGAGTTCTTTTCCGCTTAATAACGCTTGGTTGATAAGTTCTTTTCAAAAATCTCTCCTGATAAAAAAAACCAGATTAATCAAATTGATAAAAACTGTTTAATAAATTAAGTATGTCTTTTCTTAACCTAAACTGTTTATGTTAACAAGATGGAATAGTACTGTCAAGGTTATTTACAACAAGTATATACCATTGCCCCTATTCCCCGCACTATATTTCAACATTAAAAACCCCTTTTAACGTAAATCCAGCGACGATTTATAAGATAAAAAACACTATGATCCAGTGCGTCTTCCATCCAAAAAATCTTATTTTATTGGAAGGATAATTTATCGCTATTTCTTTCATCAATGAATTTTTGCTAAAAGGCTTTTCTCCCGGATTTAAAAGAATATCCCAGAAGTTTAAAACTACCTTACGGGGCTATACCTGTTTAAATTGTTTTTCTGAAGCAATAATTCTTTTTTGAAATGTATCACCTGAGGCTTTAATTTTTACGGTATGTGCGCCCAGCTCTTTTACCCTGACCCTCCAATTTACTTCTCTTGATTCTGAAATCCTGAGTGGCGGAGTTTCTATGACTATTCCATAATCCACTTCGATTTCCACATTTGATAAACTACCGGTTTTTTGATCTGACAACTTAATGGACAAAACAGCGGCTTCTCCCATCTTCAGCGGTCGGTAGCCAAACCAGAAATTCGGATGAATAAGCATAAATACCATTGGAAGGATTGAGAAAAGCAGGGGTCTTATAAGATGTTTTATATATTTCGCGTTATAAAGCAATACTTTCATGAACGCGGACATCAAAATAGCCCGATTATCATTAAAAATGCGCATTCCCATTAAGTGAGCTTTTATTTTTTGTTTCTCTTTTTTTATCTCTTTCTAATTGGAAGTATACCTGAATGCCAAAAGCATAAGGACTCCTGTCAGTACAGAAATAAAGAACAAAGGGCAAAAAGGATTGAGAGATTGAAAAGGAAAAAACAAGATACTAAAAAATTTATTTGAGATAAAATTGAAATAATGCATTTAAAGATAACCAAGCCCCTTTAGCCGCTTAGAAATCTCCTCTTCATCTTCATCAGATATGGATTCTTTATCTTTTAGTTCTTGTTCCAGGGTATGGGCAATAAACTCATCTACAGAGCTGTACCCTAGTTTTTCAGCGACCTGTTTACATCTTTCCAGCAAACCTTTTTCTAATTTAATCTTATTTCCAAACATTTATTTAACCTCCTTCCCCCTCCCCTTTAGTCTCCCTAACAAGAGGGAATTAAGGGGGGGGGGAATCCATTTTCCCAGTTGCTGATTGTTAACTGTTAATTGTTAAATACCCGCATTCCAACCATCCACTCCTGTTTAGGAATACCAAACTCAGCTAAAATTGTCGGCGCAATATCATATAAAGTCGGGTTAGCAGTTTGGATTTTTTTAGAAGGGTCAACCCCTGTCATCAATGAAAACCAGGCAACAGGAGAAATTGGCGAATTACTTGAGGACAAGGGCAGAAATGTTCCCTCTTCCTTTAATCTCTGAAAAGTTGGAAGTTTCCCACTTTCCATGAACTTTCTTGCCGGTTTAGGGTCCGTGCCATCTAAACCGACAACCACCACCCTTTTGACTTCACTTTTTATTTTATTTCGTCTTATCTTCCAGACTGATGCTTTAAAAGCAAACCGAAATGGCCAGGAAATAAAGTAAAAAATAGCCAAAACAAATGTGATGAAAAGAATAAAAAAGGAAGATATAAAAGCAAAGCCCGCTCCCGGGCCAATATATGCCTCAACATTGTCTGCAAAGCTTAACAACAGTGTTATAAAAAAAAGTAAATTAAAAAAAAATATTTTGCTCACGGCGCTTAGCATTCTTCAGACAATAATAATGGACAAAGATTTTACAACACTCTACTATATAAATTCCACTGACTCATTAGAAAAAAACAACTCCAGTTTAGAAAGTTTATCAAATACCGGGTATTATTATATCTAAATTATTATTGTCTTATTCGAGGAATGAGATAATAACCTTGGCCTTTAGGCTAAAACATTAGTCTGACTCTTAGTAACAAACAGGAATCAAAGGTTCAAGGATTCGAGGGGCATGGTTTGGCAGGTTCACCATGACAAAGAGAGTGTTACCCTTAGCCACAACGTGTCACCCTGAACTTGCCGAAGGGTAAATTCTTGACCTTTGATCCATCGGTTTTAGTCGATTGTAGCTGACTTAACTCATTTTCCCGCTTAAATTATGAATAAGAAAATAATAACAATTGTTTCAGGCCTACCCCGATCCGGGACTTCCATGATGATGAGGATACTGGAAGCAGGGGGTATGAGAATCCTGAAAGACGAAATAAGAAAAGCCGATGAAGACAACCCCGCAGGATATTATGAATTTGAAAAAGTAAAGGAGCTTAAAAAGGATCCTTCATGGTTAGAGAATGCTAAAGGAAAAGCAGTTAAAATTATTTCCTCTCTTCTCGAACACTTACCTGAAAGATATATCTATAAGATAATTTTTATACATCGGAATATGGAGGAAATCCTAGACTCCCAAAGACAGATGCTCATCAGAAGAGGAGAAGCAACCAATGAAGTAAGCGACGAAAAAGTGGGGAAAATGTTTTTAAAGCATTTAAAAAAAATAGAAGAGAGATTAAACAAGCAATCAAACATGGATGTTCTAACCGTCCACTACAATGAAATTTTAAAAGAGCCTGCCAAACATGGTGAAATAATTAACCGGTTTTTGGGAAATACCCTCAATACAAAAAACATGACAGACGTTATTGATCAAACCTTATATCGTCAGCGTGGCAAGATCTGACTACCCATTTTTTTTATATGCTCTTTAAGCTAGTTGAAATCTACACATACCAGCTTCCCTTAACTTGACTTAACATATTGATTATGCTATTCGTATTATTGTTTTCTACTAATATCATCATTTTCCGACAAGTCGTATGAGTGAAATTACCTCAAATATAAGAAGAGTGAAGCAAGCCATAAGGCGTGCGGCTGAAAAAGCAGGAAGAAAACAAGATGATATTAAACTGATAGCAATATCAAAAACGGTTGAAACAATCAAAATAAAAGAGGCTATTAACGCGGGTTTGACCATATTCGGTGAAAATCGCATACAGGAAGCTCAAAAAAAAAAGCCGAACTGCCTGCATCCATTCAGTGGCATCTGGTTGGACATCTGCAATCTAACAAGGTTAAATACATATTTGATCTGTTCGACTTAATCCATTCTGTTGATAGCCTTCCGTTAGCAGACGAAATTCAAAAAAGAGCCGAACGCGTAGGAAAAACTGTTAATATTTTAATTCAAATCAATACTTCTGGAGAAGAAACTAAATTTGGAGTGCCTTTTGATAAAGCGGCCTCTGTTGTTAGAGAAACAAGTAAGTTTAAAAACCTGAACGTGATGGGATTAATGACGATGCCTCCTTATTCAAAAAATCCTGAAGATTCAAGAGTTTTTTATAAAAAACTAAAATCTGTTAAAATAGAATTTGAAAAAGAAAACCTAAATCTTCCGGAACTGTCAATGGGGATGTCAAATGATTATGAAGTAGCCATAGAAGAAGGGGCCACTCTAATCCGAGTCGGTACTGCGATTTTTGGTGCCAGATCGTAAACCATTAATTTAGCTTTGCCCCGCTTAGCGTGGCTTCACAGATTCGCCCTATGAAGAGTACCTGCGAAGACTTGAATTCGCTAATTACACTAATTTCAAAGCTTAGTTTTTAATTAATATGTTAAAAGATAAAAAAATTGCTTTTATAGGTTCCGGCAATATGGCAGAAGCTTTGATCAGCAGCTTAATTGATTCTTCTGTTTTTAATCCAGATGACATTTTATGCTCGGATATCAGTAAAAAGCGATTAGAATATGTCCAAAATAACTATACTATTCATGCGTCATCGGATAATATTGATGTAGTGCAAAAAGCCGATATTATTATTTTGTCCGTAAAACCACAGATAATCCTTAAAGTATTAGATCAAATTTCCGAAACAGTGGATAGCTCCAAATTGATTATTTCTATTGCTGCCGGCGTTAGTCTTGAGATAATTCAAAAGGTTCTGAGCAGAGAAGGCGCTAAAACATGCCGCTTAATTAGAGCGATGCCCAACACTCCTGCTCTGGTCCAGACCGGCGCGACAGCCCTGACCAAAGGAGCATATGCCTCTGAAAACGACTTAAAATCGGCCTTTGAAATATTTAGCGCAGTGGGAAAAACTGTAGAGATTAATGAAGATTTGATGGATGCGGTAACCGGCTTGAGCGGAAGCGGTCCTGCTTATGTTTTCTTAATTATAGACGCCCTGGCAGATGCCGGGGTAAAAGTAGGACTTCCAAAAGATATTTCCATGGCGCTTTCAATTCAAACCGTTTTGGGGGCAGCTAGGCTCGCTTCTGAAAGCGGAGACCCTCCGGCAAAATTGAAAGATATGGTTACCTCCCCCGGTGGCACCACCATTGCCGGAATTAATTCTCTTGAAAAGGGAAACCTTAAGACTGTTTTGATTAATGCCGTGGAAGCGGCTACGCAGAGATCCAGAGAGCTGGGGTCAATACAAAAAAAGAACGCCGGTTTAATTTGAGCGGTAACTCTATTTGATTATCGGCCATCCATGGCCTTAACCCTTCGGGCGGCTTTCCTTCGGAAACCGTCCAATTCGGTTTTCCTTACCGATTTGTGGTTGTGCCCCCTTGGCCGACTCTGAGGTTAACATTAATAAAAAAGGAGAAAAATGTTTTTAATAGGAAATGTTTTGGAGGGCATTGCAGTAGCCCTTAATATGGCACTCTATTTATATATGTGGATTATCATTATCCGTGCCTTGATAACATGGGTTAATCCCGATCCCTACAATCCTATTGTCCAGTTTTTATATAGGGTAACTGACCCGATGCTCTATCAAATCAGAAAAGCGCTGCCCATTTCAGGAGCAGGGATTGATTTTTCTCCCATTATTGCGATTTTGATAATCTATTTTTTACAGTATGCTCTTGTAGAGAGTTTAAGAGATATTGCGATGCGTTTACAATAGGAGAGGTTTGGTAAAAATGAGATTCTCTGTGGATGATATCCGAAATCAAAGATTTAAAACCAAATTCGGCGGACTTGATAAAAACGACGTAATGACGTACCTTCAGCTTGTGGCAGATGATTTCGAAGCTTTTCAGAAGGAAGCCGCGCAGCTTAGAGATCAACTGAAAAAGAAGGACAAAACCATTAAAATATATAAAGACAGGGAAGAAAAAATAAAGTGTTTGTTTAAAACCCTCTGCAAAGAAAAAGGCATCTCGCTTAATGAACTCTCTTATAAAGACTCAGTTAATGAAAACCCTGTTAAAAAAGACGAGAAGATAATTCGGAACTCCCTCGACCACGCAAAAGAAACTAATAAAATTACGAAAAAAGGAGCTGAGGAGATGCAAAAGGAAATCTTATTTTTAGAAAAACAATTTTTAGAAAAACATAAAGAAGTCTGATCAAAAGCTTAATATTCTAAACAACAACTTTTAAAAATCGTGGCTATCATAGTTGAGGAGGTAAAAGGCAGCATTACTATTTCTGTCAGGGTTCAACCCCGATCATCAAAAAATGAAATAATTGGAATACAGTCTGACAAATTAAAAGTCAGGTTAACCTCTCCTCCGGTTGAAAACGCTTCTAATCAGCTTTGCATAAAATTATTTTCCAAATGGCTGGGCATCAATAAATCAAAAATCCAGATTATCAGCGGGTTAAAAAACCGGAACAAAAAGATAAAAATTGATGGAATAAATAAAAGTAAATTTGATCTTTTTATAAAGAATTATGGTCCACCACAGAGGCCGCAAAGTACTCAGAGAAAAAAATAATGCTCCTTCGTCAAAACCTGTCTTGAGTACTTCGACAAGTTCAGCACAAGTTTTATAGAAGGACTCAAGATGATAACAAAATCTGTAATGGGATAACGATACAGATTGTCATGGTGAGCTTGCCGAACCATTACAATCACTGGAGAAATCCAAAATACTTTTTTTAAAAGGGCATAATATAATTGATTAGAACCATAGAATATACAAATGGGATTGTTCGGATGATTGACCAGACGAGATTGCCTGTGGAAGAAATTTACATAGAATGCCTTGATTATAAAAGCGTGTCTGACGCTATACGAAATATGCTGATTCGCGGCGCTCCTGCTATAGGAGTGGCGGCAGCTATGGGAGTATCATTGGGAGCTAATAAAATAAATGCGGACAGTTATAAATCATTCCTTCTTGAATTTCAGCAGATTTGTGAGGAATTAGCCGGGTCCCGTCCAACTGCTGTAAACCTCTTCTGGGCCATAAACAGGATGAAAAAAGTTACGAAAGACAACAACGATAAAACAGTGGATGAAATAAAAAAAATACTCAAGGACGAAGCGATAAAAATATGGAAAGAAGATATAGCCATAAATAAATCCATAGGAAAACATGGACAGGAGTTAATTAAAGACGGTGATACCATTCTTACTCATTGTAACGCGGGAGCTCTGGCAACAGCAGGATATGGTACGGCTCTCGGTGTAATTAGAGCAGCATGGGACGCAGGGAAAAAGATAAATGTATTGGCCAATGAAACACGCCCATTTCTCCAAGGAGCCCGGCTAACAACATGGGAACTGAAAAAAGAAAATATCCCAGTCAAATTAATTACCGACAGTATGGCGGGGCATTTTATGAAGAAAAAAGAAATACAGCTCGTTATTGTCGGTGCGGACCGCATCGCTTCCAATGGAGATGTGGCCAATAAAATCGGGACTTATACCGTAGCGATTTTAGCTAAAGAACATCAAATTCCTTTTTATGTGGCAGCACCATTATCTACCTTAGATATGGCTCTTACTTCAGGTGATCAAATTCCTATTGAAGAACGAAGCCATGAGGAAGTAACCCGTATTAATAATAAAACCATTGCTCCTGAAGGAATTGATGTAGCACACCCAGCCTTTGATGTAACACCAAACAAATGGGTAAACGCCATTGTTACCGAAAAAGGGATCATTAGACCCCCTTTCAAGGAAAACATAAAAAAGCTGTTTTGATAAAATCTTCCTCTCACAAAATTTTTTTTGATATGAGCTAAGCTCAACTTTGCAAGATGAACAGGATTGACTAGGTTTATTTTGGAGTGCAATGCCTCCCCGGCATTAGGTATTAAGCTAACCCCTGCCTTAAGCATTGCGGAACTTTTTCATGGAAATGGTGAGATCAGGAAATTTTTTAAGCAAACGGGTGTCTTCGGTGACACAATAAACTCCAAGTTCTTTTGCAAGAGTAATATATTGTGCGTCATAAGCGCTGATATTTTTTTCTATTGCTAAGGTCAATGCGTTTACCAAATTTGGGTTATGTTCTTTTGGAGCGAACATTTTAATTGCGTTATTCCATAATATATAGCTGTCAGGCACTTCAATCTGTTTTCCACGGGTCAATGTGGCGATAACATTTAGCATTTCATGCTTCCACAAGGCGGGCAGTCTCCAATCTCCATCAATTTTTCTTAAAAGAACAGCGGATTCCCGCTTCGGAGAGTCAGTTAACAAGTAGACGATGGTATTAACGTCTGTGACAATCACTCTCTACCTCTTCGTTTAGCGTCATTGATCCACTTCCTTGAAATAAGGGATTTAAGCCTTACAGGTTGTGGTAGCTCGGCAGGAGTTGATTCCTGTTCAAGAGCTTTCTCAAGGAGAGCTAAAGCCTCTTTTGTCATACTACGATGATGTTGACTGGCGGACTGTTTTAATTTTAAATGCAAATCAGGAGGGACGTTTTTTATTAATAAACCGGGCATGATAAACTCCATTTAATTAATATCGTTTAGATAGTATAATAATATTAAATTGATAGCAATTGGTCAACTCTTTTTATCAACCTAATCTTTGTATAACTATCACAGCCTGCTGCCTTTTCCACAAAACTGATTATTTTATTTGATTTTACAATACCTCCATATTAGTATTGTACACTCCTGTTGGGGAGGGTAATTCTCTTTAATACTTTTCATGTATTTTGTGGAAAATAGTTTTTTATGCGAAGCGATAAGATAAAAAAAGGATTAGAAAGAGCGCCGCACCGCTCACTGCTTTTTGCAACTGGTCTGCCGCGGGAGGAAATGGATAAACCTTTTATAGGTTTAATTTCCAGTTTTACCGACTCCGTGCCCGGGCATATAGGGTTCCGCGATCTTGAGAGGGCAATTGAAAAAGGTGTGCACAGCGGCGGCGGGTATTGTTTTATGTCTTCAGTACCCGGTATTTGTGACGGGATTGCCATGGGGCATCAGGGAATGCATTACTCCCTTCCCTCCCGGGAACTGATCGCGGACATTATTGAATCCGTGGTTGAAGCTACCTGTTTTGACGGACTTGTTTTATTGACGAATTGCGATAAGTTTACCCCCGGTATGCTTATGGCAGCAGCCCGTCTCGATATCCCGGCCGTTGTTGTAACCGCTGGCCCGATGATTTCGGGTAGATATAAAACAAAACGGCTCTCTTTAGTTCGGGACACTTTTGAAGCGGTTGGAA
>CAJXCL010000062.1 GCA_913051775.1 uncultured Nitrospirota bacterium
CGGGAAATAGAACCGGGTGAAATAATTTTAATCAATGAGAACGGTATACAATCTTCTAAGCCTTTTAATGGAGAAACTTTATCTTTTTGTATTTTTGAATTTATATATTTCGCGCGACCGGATTCAAATATCTTCGGAAAAAATGTCCATGAGGTACGAAAAAAATTCGGAGAAATTTTGGCTGCGGAAAATCCTGTGGATGCCGATATTGTTATACCTGTTCCGGACTCCGGAATTGTTGCTGCTCTTGGCTACGCAAAAAAATCAGGAATCCCCTTTGAAATGGGATTAATACGAAACCACTATGTGGGTCGAACGTTTATAGAACCGAAACAGAATATTCGAAACTTTGGTGTAAAAATCAAACTGAATCCCGTCAAAAATTTAATTAAGGGAAAACGAGTTATTGTAGTAGACGATTCAATTGTGCGGGGGACTACCAGCAAGAAAATCGTAAAAATGATAAAAGACTCCGGGGCTAAAGAAGTGCATTTCCGGGTCAGTGCCCCGCCAACAGCCCATCCCTGCTTTTATGGTATTGATACACCTTACAAGGTCGATCTGGTTGCAGCAACCCACTCTATTGCCCAGATAAAAAAATATATCGGAGTTGACAGTCTGGCATATATAAGCATTGAGGGACTTCGCAAAGCGCTACAAGATGGAGAAAACAAATATTGTAAAGCTTGTTTTGACGGTATCTATCCCATAGATCTTGACAGCATGGAGACTCCTCAGTTGGGACTTTTTGACAAAAGTTAATCAGTTCATATTTTAACACAGGATTGGGCAGGGAGATATTGAGAAATTGGTGCCATTGAAGATTTGATCTTTTCTTTCAATAGATTTATTCCTGAACTGTTTTTCCCCGAAACAAAAATACTATCAGGATGTCTGCTTTTCAGATTGGCCAGGATTTCCTCTTCCTGTATAAGATCAATCTTATTAAAAACCCAGAAAGAAGGAATATTGGAAACACCAAGTTCCTGGAGTACTTTCTGAGTTGTGCTTATATGTTTGCCAAAACTTTGATGGGTGATGTCGACAACCTTGATAATAAGGTTTGCGTATCTTATTTCATCAAGAGTGCTTTTGAAAGATGCGACTAAAGAATGCGGCAGTTTATCAATCAATCCAACCGTATCAGCAATTAATATTTTAGGTCTGCCTGCTGTTTTGAGAGTTCGTACTGTTGAATCCAGAGTGGCGAATAATTTATTTTCCACCAACAATATGGACCCTGTCAAACTGTTCATCAAGGTTGATTTTCCCGCGTTGGTGTAACCCACGAGAGCGGCTTTAAAAAGATTTGACCGATTTTTCCTCTGGGTTTTTCTCTCCTTATCAATGCTTTCCAGTTCTTTTTTTAATTTAAAAATCTTTTTTTGTATTAAACGGCGGTCAATCTCCAACTGTTTTTCTCCTACTTCCCTGAGACCAATACCGCCTCTTTGCCTTGACAGATGGCTCCATTGTCCGGTCAGTCTCGGCAGCATGTAATTCAATCTTGCCAGTTCCACCTGTGTTTTCGCTTCGCGGGTACGAGCATGTTTGGCAAATATTTCGATAATAAGAGCGCACCGGTCAATAACATTACACTTTAAAGAATTTTCAATGTTTCTGTTTTGAGATGGCGTAAGATCTTCGTTAAAAACAACGCAGTCTGCCTGACATTGTTTCACAAGATCCTTAAACTCATCAATTTTACCTTTTCCCAAGAAAGAGCGCGGATTTACTTTATTTGACTTAATAGATATTTTTTCAATCACATCATAACCGGCTGTTTTAGCAAGTCCGGTAAGTTCCTCAAGCGATTCATCATTAAAGTGCCTGTCCCAGGCTTGTTTTTTTAAAGAAGAATTCCAACAAAGTTCTACCAAAATTGCGTTTCTTTTGTTTTTATTATCTGTTAAATACATATATATTGAAAAATACTTATTTCAGCGCAATTACCCAAGAATAAATTTACACCCCCTAAATCCCGAATTATGAGCAACACTAAAATAACTTTTAAAAATAGTTACTCTATAAGAATAATTATAACATTAATCCTTGTTCTAATAGTATATTCCAATACCGTATATCATCCGTTCCATTATGACGATATTGGGGTTGCTGTTCAAAGAGAAACAATTGAAGGCAGTCTGACTGATTTTTGGGAAAAAACAATTGATTCAGGTGGACACATTTTTCTTTCCAGGCAATTCCTGATTTATTCCTTCGCCTTGAACTATCACTGGGGAGAAGGAAGTGTTGTAAGTTACCATATAATAAATATTATATTGCATCTTCTGAATAGTTTGCTAATCTATCTGATATTAAAAAATATATTAATCCATAATCTTTCTTTTAATAAACAGGAAGACACTCTCTCTAAAAATTCTTATCTGATATTCATTCCATTTTTCTCGAGTTTAATCTTTGCTGTCCATCCTTTAAATACGGAAACCGTTACTTTTATATCAAGCCGTTCTTCCGGCATGTGTACTTTCTTTTATCTTCTGTCGCTATATTTATTCATTCATGGGACTTCTTCAATACATGGTCGGGAGAAAAGAAAAACTTCAACAGCTTTATTTTATTATACCTTCTCCTTGATTGTCTTTATTATTGGCATTGGGATAAAGGAAATCATCATAACTCTGCCGGCCATAATATTATTATATCTTTATTATTTTGAAAATCGGGAAGAAAGTCTTCTCAAATTCATAGTTAAGTTCAAAAGGTATTTTATAGGAATTGCTTTTCCGGCAATTATTTATCTTGGATACAGGGAAATAATAACCGGTAACATCTTTACTGCGCAAGCTGATGCGGGTTTAGCATTATATGGAAGATACTACTATTTTCTCACGGAGTTGAAAGTTATTATTTTTTATTATTTAAAACTATTTATCTTTCCAATTAACTTAAATATTTATCCTATGATGTCCCCCTCTACTTCACTATTTGAATTCCCCGTCTTTATCTCCCTTTTAATTATATTATCTCTTATCATTTTTGCCGTTACAATAAGCTGGGGTAGGCGGCAATTTGTCCAGAATAAAGTAATTTCCTTTGCGGTTTTCTGGTTTTTTATTACTTTATTGCCGTCGTCAAGTTTTATTCCCTTGAATGACCTTATTGCCGAACATCGCGCGTATCTCCCTGCTGTCGGAGCTTCCATGTTTTTTGGCACGGTTTTCTCAATTTTTATATGCTTTCTAAAAAATCATGTTAAATTAAAGCTCTTCAAAAGTTTCACGGTGGTACTTATTTTACCGCTGTTTTCATTATTAAATATTCAGCGAAATTTAGTTTGGAAAGATGGTCTTACTTTATGGAAAGATTCCGCGCTTAAGACGCCCAATCACGCTGCACCGCATATAAACTTGGGATCAGAATATATTAAGAAGGGCTTGAATAAACTGGCAGTTGGAGAACTTAAAAAAGCGATTGAACTTTTACCAGATTATGCGGAGTCTCATTATAATCTTGGCAAAGTTTATTCAAATCTCCGGGATTATAAAAATGCTGCCACAGAATTCCTCCTTGCTATTAAATATGACAAAAGCAGTTATAAAGCCATGTTTGGTCTTGGAAATACCTACAGTAAAACCGGACAATATGACAAGGCCATTGATGTTTTTAATAAAGCGGACCAGGCCTATAGCAGAAAATGGAACAAAAGCTACCCGGATGCGATTCATAATCTGGGTGAAGTATATGGGAAAATGGGTAAACTTAGTGAAGCGATCAAACAGTTTCAAAAAGTTTTAGAAATTGACGCTGATCATGTTCTAGCCAAAAAGAACCTCGCCCGTGCTCATAAATATTTGAAAGTTATTAATAAAGCTGACTAAATATTTCATTTAGTAGTATCAGCATTCTTTAACTCAATTAATATTTCTTTTGCTTTTTTAAACGCTTTTGCTCTATGACTGACCTGATTTTTAATTTTTGCAGGCAATTCGGCAAAGGTTTTGCCGTATTTAGGCAAAAAGAAAATCGGATCGTACCCAAAACCTCTGTCCCCTTTTGGTTCGGTGGAAATAACTCCCTCACATTCTCCCTCGCAAACGGAAGACTTCTTTTCAGGAGTACAAATAGCAATGGCGCATTTGTATTTCACGGTTCTCTGATGGCCTGATTTTCCTTTCAAGTCTGCTATAATTTTTTTGTTTTTCTGTTCATAAGTGAGTTTCGGGAGAAAGCGGGCCGACTGTACTCCCGGTCCATTATTGTAAGCCAGTATTTCAATACCAGAATCATCCGACACTGCAATCCTATTTGAAAATACTGAAACCTTTTTAGCCTTATTTAATGCGTTTTCAGAGTAGGTTGTTCCTGCTTCTAGGATTTCCTTATTGAAATTAATGTCATTAAGCGAGCGCACGCGGATATTCAAGTCTTTAACCAAATGTTTAAATTCTTTTAATTTTCCTTCATTTCTAGTCGCAACTACTATTTCCATAATTAAACAGCTCTTGCCAAAGTAAATGTTTCTGTAACACCGAAAACAAAATTTTTTTGTGTTAAATTATAAGCCTTTATGAAGCCATTTGCACAGGGGTTTTTGTAACAATATTTTTGTTCAGTAGGCGACTTATAGTTGCTGTTGAAACATCTATACAGTTGGCTATTATCCGAATAGTATCACCGTTATTTTGCATTTCTTTTTACTTCTTATTTTAAGAAAATCTATTATAGATTTTACCATGTAATTCTTTGATGCTGCACAGATAGGTTATTTTTTTCGCCCAATAATAGACTGCCTTATCCCTGCATATTTTAGAAAATTAACATTGTCCATGAGTGATTTAAAATAACACATATTTTTTAAAAAAAGAAAGATGACATGAAAGGTTACAATATTCTAACAGTTCGCAGAATCGCATTGTTATATTTAAATGAGTTTTAAAATGCCAGATAACAGAAAAGTGCTCTATGACTTGAAACCCCTGTTGTTCCAACATTTTCTTTAAACTCGCTGGTCTTAAACAGTATGCCAGTTTACTGCCTCATTCCAGTACTTATCAGCAAATAAGGACTTATACCATTTTACGGGGTTATGAAAGAGTCTCAATAAATTATGGGGGTATAAAAATATCGAAACGCATGGAGTTGAAGGACATAAAAAACCATTTGGTTTTAGAACTTTGTTACAATAGTTCAAATGAAATTCAGGAGAATCTAAATGCTCTATAACTTCAGAGGGAATGACAAAATCTGCAAATTCGTTAGGAAAATAAGATGAATAAATCGAATCAAAATAAAATTCGGTATTTGGATATTGTTTTTTGCAAATTCATCCCCCGTCAAGGAGGGATTAATGTGGATATTATTCTGCGGCTTAATTAAAATTTTATATTTCCTTGAATTAGCCGACACAGGTTGTCTGTTTCTTTTTCGATTACTTCTTTCTCGGTCTTCAATTCCCGTTTCACTTTAAACAGTTCATCAGCAATATTTAAAGCGGCAAGGACGGCGACTTTCATAGATGAAACCGTTGAGGTTGTTTGTGAGATATCTTTCATTTTTTCATCCACATATTTCGCAAGAGATTGAGTGTATTTAGGTGAAGCGTCATTTACAATTTTATATAAATCCTTGTATATTTCGACTTCTGTTATATTTCTTTTTTCTTTGTTCATTTTATCCTTTTAAAAATAAATATTATCCATCACTATCTGCTGTACGCATACATTGGGTATTTTTTTAGCAAGGTTTCTTGTAACCTGCAAATGTTTCGATGTTAATTTGATTTAGGCCATCCCTGACCTCAACACTTCGGGCGGCTTTCCTGCCGAATTGTGATTGAGGCCACTGGCCGCTCTGTTAAAATCCGCTTCCCGATAGCTCAAAAAATCTGAACAGCTTCCAGCTTCTTCAGCATCTGATCGACTCTTTTACGAAGAAGTTCTTTTTCACGAGTAAGTTTATTGAAGTTGTTTTTAAGGTTATCATAATCCGAAGAAACTTTTTGACCTTGTATAATTTTTTTAGAACCTGACGCCTTAAATTTTGCCAGTTCGTTTACACGTATTTTTAATGCTTTATTTTCATCCTTAACCGAATTTAGCTTAGAAATTATTTTTTTTAATTCTTTTTCTATTTTTTGAAATTTATCAATGGTTCCGATTTTCATTGTGGCCTTAAATGCGCTTGAAATTTATCAGCCAATCCCTTAATTATATCCTCATGTATTGCGTCAACTTCCTCGTCCTTCAAAGTCCTCTTGTCATCCCCAAATACCAGAGAATATGCAAGACTTTTTTTACCTGGCGGAATGGACTTTCCTTCATAGCAGTCAAAAAGAGTCAGTTTTTTTAACAGGGACGTCCCTTGCCTCTTAATAAAATCTTCAATTACTTTGGATTCTACTTTACGATCCGCAAGAATCGCAATGTCTCTTAAAATATTCGGGTATTTTGAAATAGACCTAAATGATGTCAATTCTTCCCGAATTTTATACAAAATATCAAGATTAATTTCAAATACCAATAGCCTGTCTTTGACATCCAATTTATCAGTTATACCAGGGCTTAACTCACCAATAAATCCAATTTTATTTTTACTGCTATATAATTCTATTAGATCATAAAAAGCAGGCAAAGAAGTTTTTTTAAAACTAAATTTTTTTAAACGCATTTCTTCCAGAAACATCTCGATAATCCCCTTTAAGTAATAAATATTTCTTGACATTTCTTCTTTCCATAGTTTTCTTTCTACTTTTGAGGTCAGCATTCCTGACAGATAATTAACCTCTTTTGATAAATTACTTTTATTCTTGTCCGCGGCTTTATTTTTCGAAAAGGCATTTGTGCCTTTTACGGGGTCGTATTGTCTGCCCAATTCAAAAAGTTGAACTTCCTCAATCCCCCTGTTAATGTTTTTCTGAATAGAGATCAGTAATCCCGGTAACAGGCTTTTCCTCATGACCCGCCATTCATTATTTATAGGGTTTTTTAGGAATATATTATCGGTTTCGAAATTTCGGTTATTGTTTTGAAAAAACCTCTGCATTTCATCGCTGATAAATGCGTAGTTAATTGTCTCGCAAAACCCTTTTCCTTTAAAATAGTTTTTTACTTCTTTTTCGAAAGCGTAATACTTATTCAGGTTCACTCTGCTAATTCTGTATTCAGGACTTTTAACTTCAATATTATCATAACCATGAATCCGGATAATCTCTTCAATTAAATCAATTTCTCTAGTAATATCTCGCCGCCAGGAAGGCACCTTAATCTCAAACTGTCCCTTTTGCTCTTGTAAAACAGAAAAACCAAGTTTTTCCACATAATCTTTCACTTCATTTCTGGAAAGGTTTGTTCCCAGAATCTTATTTACCCTGTCCAGCCTCAAAGTTATTTCCGGAGATGATATTAACGTTGAATGAATGTCAATAATCCCTTTTGCGACTTTTCCACCCGCCACTTTTAATATTAATCCCGCAGCCCGGTTTGATGCTTTTAAGACATTCCCGGGATCTGCTCCCCGTTCAAAACGAAAGGAAGATTCCGTCTGTAAAGCAAGTTTTTTCGAGGTACGACGGATTTGCGTTGGTTCGAAATAAGCGCTTTCCAGAAGAATATTAGTTGTTTTATCCGATATCTCTGTATTCTTGCTGCCTATTACTCCGGCCAGGGCTATTGGTCTCTCCGCGTCGGCAATGACAAGCATGGAGTCTTTTATATCGCAGGTAGTATTATCAAGGGTTACAAACTTCTCTCCGTTAATACCGCACCGTACCACAATCCTGTTTTCTTTTAACAGATCGTAATCAAACGCGTGAAGCGGGTGTCCTAATTCATGCAAAACAAAATTTGTGATATCCACAATGTTGTTAATGGATCTAATATTG
>CAJXCL010000063.1 GCA_913051775.1 uncultured Nitrospirota bacterium
AAAACCCCATTGCCCTGTTGGATTCCGCATGATGACCCGGGGGACGCACAGCACAGAATCCATTCTTTAGTGTTCCATCATGGATAAGGCTTAACACTTTCAAGACGCCCCCTGTTGCCCATAGCGCTGTATCATACGATTTTTTACATATCATGGTATCGGCATTAATAAACCTGTCACCATGCTTGCAGGAGTTCATGACAGACTTAATATATTCCGGTAAGTGGATTAAAGTTATTTGTTCCAGAGTTGCTTCTTCTGGTTCCACAAAAACAAGGTCTTTCTTTATTTTACTGGAATCCACAGCAGATTTAATTGCCTTTAAACGCTCAGAACATTCCGGGTGATCGCCTGTCTCATGATCCAAAAATATTTCTGAAAAGAGAAACCCAGTTTTATTCACAATAGTTCTATAGTATAGTATTGAAGCTCCCCATAGCAAGCTACTGAGAATCTTCACAATTTTACCATGATGGTAAAACTGGATGGCTTTTAAAAAGTCACCCGAAGGGTGAAACCATGGATGATCGAAGTCAATGTAGAGTATGGTTTCATTTTAAGTTCGCTCACTAACCCCGCAGCAAAGCTGCGGGAATTGCGCTCGCTGAACACTTTCAAAAAATAAGATACAATTTTTTTAATTATGAATCCTGAAAAAGACAAACTTCTGGAAATTTTACAGCAACCCGGTTCTGAAAAGCGGAAGTCCGTGTTAAAGGATTTCTCTACTCTTTTCCCGGCAGATATCGCTGAAATAATAAACAGACTGAATGAAAAAAGAAAAAAAATAATTTTTTCCTGCCTTTCTCCAGAGTTAGCTTCTGATGTTCTACTTGAGTTAGATGAAAAATCCAAATTTTTAATCATCGAGGATGTTGATGATAAAAAATTGATCTCTATTGTCGAAGAGATGGAATCAGACGATGCCGCTGATTTCATCGCTGACCTTCCAAAGGAAGATGCAAAAAACGTCCTGAATTCAATTCCTGCAGAAGAATCAATAGAAGTAAAAAAACTTCTAGAATATCCGGAAGATTCCGCTGGTGGTATCATGCAAACTGAGTTGGTTTCAATGAGAGAAACCTCGACTGTTAGAGAAGCCATTAGCAGGGTAAAGTCTATCTCCACAGAAGTGGAAGATATACATAACGTTTTTGTTGTCAACAGAAACGGCAAATTGACCGGCATATTGCCGATCAACAGGCTGCTTCTTCATCCTTCAAATACCCCTGTTAAACGCTTAATGAACAAAGACCCCATTGCCGTTAAAACCACGGTAGATCAGGAAGAAGTAGCGCTCATATTTAAAAAATATGATCTGATTTCCCTGCCGGTTGTAGACATCAAAGGAAAATTGACGGGCCGTATCTTAGTTGATGACATAGTAGATGTATTGGAAGAAGAAGCCTCGGAAGATATTTTAACAATAGCTGGAACAGACGAAGAGGAACTTCTTTTTTCTCACACTATTTTTAAAGTTGCAGGATTTCGCCTTCCCTGGCTTATATATTCTCTGGCGGGAGGACTAATCACCGGATCATTAATATGGATATTTAAAATCACTTTGAAAGAGGTTATCTCACTCGCTGTATTTATTCCTATTATAATGGGTATGGGTGGCAATGTTGGAACTCAATCCTCTGCCATTGTTGTGCGGGGTCTCGCGACAGGTCGTATCAATATATCAAACTTTGCTAAATTGTTGTTAAAAGAATGCGGCGTCGGACTTTTTATGGGTCTTATCTGCGGTTCTATTGCAGGATTGATTGCCAGGATGTGGCATGGGGACCCGTGGTTAGGCATTGTAGTCGGGTTCTCTATGTTTTTAGCTATTGTTGTCGCTGCTTTGCTTGGCTCCATGATACCTATGATTTTTCACCACCTAAAAATAGACCCTGCTATTGCAGCAGGCCCTATTGTTTTAGCCATTAATGATATTGTTGGTCTTTTAATCTTCTTTGGATTGGCTACTATGTTGCTCGGCTTTATACATTAGCCCTGTTTTTAAATTCAAAAAGCAAAGTTCATCATACCGTTATTACTAACTTGTACAACTTAAAATAAAGGTTGCGCACAGCACATTAAACAATAATAACAAACTAAATTTATAATTAAAAAAGAACTTGACATTTCCTTAAATTTTAGTAGACAATATGTGTCGAATATGTCGGTATATCTACAAGAAAGAGACTTTAAAAGAGTGAAAGTAAATGAAGTATTATACTATTGTAGTACTCCCTGAGGCTGCAGGTAAGCCAAAGAAATTTCGGTTTTATAAATTTCTTTTTAAAGGGTTTTTCGTAGTTTCCATCCTTTTAATTTGCACCTCGCTATTTTTTACTCATCGCTATTCTGTTATAAGCAAAGAAGCTAAGGAAGTTACCAAACTTAGAACAAAGACCATTGCCCAAAAACTGCAGATTCAGAAATTTGTAAAACAG
Source organism: uncultured Nitrospirota bacterium (assembly GCA_913051775.1). Taxonomy (GTDB): domain Bacteria; phylum Nitrospinota; class Nitrospinia; order CAJXCL01; family CAJXCL01; genus CAJXCL01. The sequence continues at coordinate 2,442 of CAJXCL010000063.1, forward strand.
GTTCAAAAATTTAAAAAACAGATGGTGCATCTCGAAAAGTTCGATAGAAAACTTCGTACTGCCACTGCTATAGGTAAACCTGAAGAAACAATCCAAAAAAAGTGGGGTATAGGTGGCACATCTGAGGAAAATTTAACCGTCGCAAAACTTTCTACAAACGCAACCACGCTTGAACGATTGTCTGCTGATTTGGAGCAGTTAAAGGCTCAAGCAGATTTGCAGGAAATAAGTTTCTTTCAATTAGACCAATTTTTTAAAGACCGCCAGTCACTTCTCTCCTCAACTCCTTCTATTTGGCCAACTAAAGGTTGGGTTACATCCGGTTTCGGGTACAGGAAATCACCTTATACCGGAGTCAGGGAAATGCATGAAGGTCTCGATATAGCTTCACGAATGCATTCCAATGTAATTGCGCCTGCTGACGGCATTGTGATCCGGTCAGGACGGGATCACGGTTTAGGTGTGTTAATAGAAATTGACCATGGCTATGGCGTCGTATCCCGGTACGGTCATAACTCTAAAAACATTGTGAAGGTAGGCGATCATGTAGTAAGAGGCCAAAAAGTTGCTTATGTAGGAAATACAGGACGAAGCACAGGACCTCACCTGCATTACGAAGTTTTGCTTAATGGTATTCCTGTTAACCCTATGAGATATATTTTTGAGTAAGGTTTTTTAAGTTAATTTATTACATAACTGATACAAACCTAAAACCCGATCTTGTTAACGCATAAACACGATCGGGTTTTTTGTTTTTATAATCTTTTTGGTTCCAAATCAAATAATGCTGGAAGAAATATAAAAATTTTTACTACCTTAATCTTACTGGAGCTGCTTCGAACCATGCGAAAATTATTATTTAAAATTTTCAGCAATTTATCTGTTTGTGGTTTTGCCGCTCTCTGTCTTCTCTGTTTTTTTCAAACACTGGGCTTATCTTACGCAGAAGAAACTCGTTTCACAAAAGCAAGAGAACTAATGATAGCAAAAGATCTCAAGGGACGGGATATCAAAGATTCTAAAGTCTTGGACGCCATGAGACAGGTAAAAAGACATCTTTTCGTGGACAAGCAGCTTCAAAAAGCGGCATATTCAGACCACCCGCTTCCCATAGGAGAAGGTCAAACTATTTCTCAACCCTATATTGTAGCTCTGATGACTCAGATTTTGAATGTGTCACCGGGAGAAAAGGTGCTGGAAATAGGGACCGGGTCGGGATACCAAGCTGCGGTCCTCGCAAAGTTAACGGATTATGTCTTTTCTTTAGAAATTAAAAAAGGATTGCATGAAAAAGCTAATAAACGATTTAAAAAGCTGGGTTATAATACAACAAAATTAAAATACGGAGACGGTTATTTTGGTTGGGAAGAGTATGCCCCTTTTGATGCTATTATAATAACCGCCGCGGCAAACCATATTCCACCGCCATTAATCAAGCAGCTAAAAACTGGTGGAAGGCTCATTCTGCCTCTCGGTAATACAACTTTATATCAAACCCTGACTCTGATAACTAAATCAGAAAAAGATTTAAAAGTCCGGCATTTTAGTGGAGTGGTCTTCGTTCCTATGACCGGAAAAATGCAAAAATAATTATTATCTTGTTTATCCTCTTTATCCTGTCTAATATATTTAGTCAATGATTACATAATTTGGGGAGTATATGAACAACAAAAAAGTTGTCCTGGCGTACTCCGGTGGACTTGATACATCAATAATTGTTCACTGGCTGGCAAAACAGGGATACAAAGTTATTGGCCTGCTAATTAACCTTGGCCAGAGAGTAGAAGACTTGGATTCTATTCGCGAGAAAGGTATAAACGCGGGAGCAGAGAAAGTACTGCTTGAAGACGCCAGGGAGGAATTTGTGTCTGATTATGTTTTTCCGGCTATCCAGGCCAATGCTGTTTATGAGGGAACATATTTATTAGGAACATCGATTGCCCGGCCTTTAATCGCAAAAAAACAGATTAAAATCGCGGAATCCGAAGGCGCTCAATACGTTTCTCATGGAGCTACAGGTAAAGGGAATGATCAGGTACGGTTTGAACTATCCTATTATGCCCTGAACCCAGATATAAAAGTTATTGCACCATGGAGAGATGAAAAATTTTTAGTTGAATTTCCGGGACGCCAGGAGATGATTGCATATGCGAAGAAAAATAATATCCCTGTAAAGGCAACAAAAAATAAACCGTGGAGTTCCGACGAGAACCTGATGCATATCAGTTTTGAAGCCGGGATGCTTGAAGATCCGTGGGAAAAGCCGCTTGAAGAAATGTTTGAATATTCTGTATCGCCCCAAAAAGCTCCGGACAAAGCATCTGAGATTTTAATTGATTTTGAAAACGGAATACCCATATCCGTTAACAGCGAAAAAATGTCTCCGGCAAAACTACTTGCTTACTTAAATAAACTCGGCGGAGAAAATGGAATCGGCAGAGTGGATATGGTGGAATCACGGTTCGTGGGTATGAAATCCCGCGGAGTTTACGAGACCCCGGGAGGAACTATTCTCCATGCGACCCACAGAGCCATAGAATCAATTACTATAGACAGGGACGTCATGAATCTGAAAGATTCGTTGATGCCAAGAATCGCCGGTTTAATATATAACGGGTTCTGGTTTTCTCCTGAAATGAAATTGCTAAAAAATATGATTTCCGAAAGTCAGAAAGGTGTCACAGGTGAGGTACGAATGGAACTGTATAAAGGAAACTGTACGATCACAGGAAGAAAATCCCTAAAATCTCTTTACGATAAAGGCATTGCTTCAATGGACAAAGGATTTGAGAAATATAATCCTAAAGATGCCGAAGGATTTATTAATATTAACGCTCTCCCTTTAAAAAGCCAAAAAGTAAAAACAGATTAAACTTTTTTAACACTTCAAATCAGCGGCACTGTTCACTGCGTCCGCTAGATTTAATTGTTATGCTACTAATCGTTTAACATAGAAGCATAGGATAATTCCTTGGTTTTCTCAATATAGTCAATCATGCTTCGTCATCAGGTTTTGTAAGCAGACTAATGTTTCTTGGCAACTCATTTATATACTCGGATAGAGTAGCTCGCAAACTTTCAATATCCGTATTAAGAAACTCAAGTTCAGGTTTTAAGCAACTTACTGTTTTTTTATATAAAAAGTGGTGCTAACACAAGGGATACAACGGACATGAGTTTAATGAGAATATTCATTGAGGGTCCTGATGTGTCTTTAAAGGGATCGCCAACCGTGTCCCCTACTACCGCGGCTTTGTGAGGGTCCGATCCTTTTCCGCCAAGGTTTCCTGATTCTATATATTTCTTGGCATTATCCCACGCTCCACCGCCGTTAGACATCATTAAAGCTAATAACACCCCGCAGAGCGTGGCTCCTGCCAGCATTCCTCCTAAGGCTTCTTTCCCCAGGATAAGCCCTACAAGCAACGGAGCAACAATAGCAATAAGGCCGGGGAGAATCATTTCTTTCAAAGCTGCTTGAGTGCTGATGTCAACACATCTCGCGGAATCTGGTTTTCCCTTTCCCTTCATTAAACCGGGAATTTCTTTAAACTGCCTTCGGATTTCCTCCACCATTATTCCCGCGGCCTTTCCAACGGATGTCATGGTAAGGGAGGCAATGAGAAAAGGAATGCCGCCACCAATAAACAGGCCGATGACAACTGTTGGCTGAATGATATCAATTGACTTCAAATCAACCGCTTTAGTATAGGCGGAAAAAAGCGCTAACGCTGTTAGTGCGGCTGAACCAATGGCAAACCCTTTTCCTATTGCAGCGGTAGTATTGCCAAGAGCATCCAGTCCGTCTGTGATTTTTCGGGTTTCCGGACCTAATCCAGCCATTTCAGAAATTCCGCCCGCGTTATCCGCTATAGGGCCATAAGCATCGACTGACATGGTTATCCCGACTGTAGCAAGCATCCCCACAGCGGATAATCCAATTCCGTAAAGCCCGGCAAATTTAAAAGCAATATAAGTAGCAACACAAATAATCCCTATGGGAATGGTTGTACTGGCCATACCCACTGCCAAACCTGTTATGATCAAGGTTGCCGGTCCTGTTTTGGCGGATTCAGCAATTGTCCTTATGGGTTTTCCTGCCGTATAATATTCTGTAATTAAACCGATTAATATTCCAGCTATACAGCCTGAGAAGAGGGCAATGAACACTCCTGTGCCAATGCCCATTGCTATGATGACGAAATAAGCGGCCACAAGCAAAATACCGGCGCTGATAAAGGTGGAATACCTTAAGACCGACGCGGGGTCTAAATGTTCCAAGATTTTTATGGACTTGATTCCTGCTAATGAAGCAACAAGCCCAATCATAACGATTAGAATAGGCAATGCCATGAGTTTTGTAACAATATTCGGATCCGCGGTATTGCCGATAAATGAGGCTGTAGCGCCTAGGGCAATAGTGGCAATAATAGAGCCACAATAGGATTCAAAAATGTCCGCCCCCATGCCCGCGGTATCGCCAACACAGTCGCCAACATTGTCCGCGATTACACCGGGGTTTCTGGGGTCGTCTTCCGGGATTCCAGCCTCTATTTTCCCCACCAGGTCTGCTCCGACATCAGCGGTTTTTGTATATATGCCGCCTCCAACTCTGGCAAACAGGGCAATAGAGCTGGCACCCATGGCAAAACCGCTGATAACCATTGCGGCAGGATTATGAAAAAACCAGAATAGAATCCCTATTCCGAGGAGGCCGAGGCTGGCGACGGATAATCCCATAACAGCACCACCTGAAAAAGCGATATTCAGCGCCTCTGCCTGCCCTTCTGATGCCGCAGCCTGTGACGTCCGCACATTGGCCTTTGTGGCGGCGGACATGCCAAAAAAACCTGCTAACATGGAACAGCAGGCGCCTACGAGAAACGCCACACCAGTCCAGAAATTTATAAAAATGGCCAGCAGAGCAAAAACTATTCCGATGAAATACTTTAATATGTTGTATTCTCTTTTCAAGAAAACCATGGCGCCTTCATGGATAGAGTCGGAAATCTCTATCATCTTATCTGAACCGGCAGGCTTTTCTTCTATATAATTGTAAATTTTCCAGGCAGCGAATAAGCCGAAGATTCCAAGAAATGGGGCCATGTATGCTAAAGTTGACGACATAATTTAATTCTCCTTTGTTAAAAAAATTTAATAAAAAATTATTTTAAAAAATCCTCTATTTTCTGAACAGCAACCTCTATGGGTTCTGTCAAAGTAACCTTTTCTTCTTTTGAAAAAGGTGTCAATACCCAATCCGATATATCGGAATTATCATCCGGACGTCCTATTCCAACTCTTATTC
>CAJXCL010000064.1 GCA_913051775.1 uncultured Nitrospirota bacterium
ATTAAATTCGAGAAAAGGTGGTATGTTTTTTTGGGGAAGATTGATGTTTTACGAAAAAAAATCGACAAAATCGATTCAAATGTTCTAACGCTTTTGAATCAAAGAGCTAAGTTTGCATTAGGCATCGGCTTGGAAAAATCAAAAGCCGGAAAAGATAATTTTCATGTCCCGCAGCGCGAACAGGAAATTTTTAGTCGTCTAAAGAAAATCAATACCGGCCCTTTCCCAGACAAAGCAATCCTTTCTGTTTTTAGAGAAATTTTATCTGCTACCCTTTCCCTTGAAAAACCGCTATCTATTGCATACCTGGGACCTCAAGCCACTTTTTCCCATCTCGCCGGAATAAAAGGATTTGGAGAATCAGCCCATTATTATTCCAAAAAATGCATTGAGGATGTTTTTAAAGCAGTTGAAAAAAATAGTGCGAACTATGGAATAGTCCCGGTTGAGAACTCTATTGAAGGGACAGTCAACAGTACTTTGGACATGCTTGTCCAAACAGATTTGAAAGTTTCTTCTGAAATATTACTGCGGGTCTCACACCACCTGCTTTCTTTAAGTAGAGATTTAAAAAAGATCAAAAAAATTTATTCACATCCTCAACCTGTTGCCCAGTGTAATTCCTGGCTGAAAGAAAATTTAGCCGGCGTAAAAATTCAGGAAGTATCCAGCACTGCCAGAGCATCTGAGTTAGCCGCCCGGCACCTCACTTCTGCCGCTATAGCTGGAGAAGCAGCTTCCAGAATATATAAACTTAATATTCTGGCGCGAGGAATAGAGAACAGTGCTGACAATGTTACAAGGTTTCTGGTTATCGGACATGAAATTTCACAAAAAAGCTGGAAAGATAAAACTTCATTATTATTTGGAGTAAAAGACAAACCAGGCGCACTTTTTAACATTTTAAACCATTTTGCCAAAAATAATATTAACATGACTCGCATTGAATCAAGGCCTTTAAAGAACAAAAAATGGGAGTATCTCTTTTTTGTCGATATTGAAGGCTATTCCAATGATACCAGGGTAAAAAAAGCAATTAAGGAGATTGAAAAGTCTTGCCTTTTCTTGAAAACTCTCGGGTCATATCCCAAAGGGAGAGAAGCATAAAATATGGATATGTATTTTGAAAAAATAACTATTTTAGGAGTCGGCTTAATTGGGGGTTCCTTTGCGCGGGTTTGCAAAAAAAATGAATTAGCCAAATCTATCTTCGGATTTGGTCGTCAGGAGGAAAATTTGCGTAAAGCTGTTGAATTAGGAGTGATTGATAAGTATTCTCTCGACCTGAATGAAGCTGTTGAGCAAGCTGACTTTGTCTTAATTGCTGTCCCTGTTGGTTCAATTTTACTCCTAGCTGAAAAAATGAGTTCTTACTTGAAAAAAGGTAGCATTATTTCAGATGTTGGAAGTGTGAAAGATAGCCTGGTTGAGAAAATAGAAAATATACTGCCGGAAGGCGTTCATTTTGTTGGCGCTCATCCTATCGCAGGGACTGAACACTCAGGAGTGGAAGCTTCGTTTGCGGAACTGTTTGAAGGGTCAAAATGTATTTTAACCCCTACTAAGCTCACGGACCATGAAACTTTGCAAAAAGTTAAGAAGCTATGGGAACTCATGGGGTCTGAAGTCTCTTTCATGGAAGCTGTTAAACATGATGAAATCATGGCAGCAGTCAGTCACCTTCCCCATGTAGCCGCATATGCCATTACCTCTTTTATATTTGATTTGCGCCATGTATGGCCTGATATATTATCTTATTCGGCCGGCGGCTTTCGCGATTTTACGCGAATAGCCTCAAGCCATCCCGCAATGTGGTGTGATATATGTAATTATAATAGTGAAGCTTTAATAAAAATGATTGAACAGTATGAAACATCTCTTAACCAATTCAAGACATTAATTAAAGAAAAAAATTGGTTTCAATTAGAAAAAAGAATGAGTGAAGCTAAAACAATAAGAGATGGTTTTTATAGGAGCAGTTGACAGGGGATCAGAAAAAAATAGTTTCATATTAACTGATCTTTGACAAGTGTTGACTGCAACAAAAGGAGGTGTTTAAACGCAGTTTTTTTAGTGATTCATGTGTTTCTTTAGTTTTCTTAACAGCAAACTTGATAAATTAAAAAAAAAGGAGGTAATTTAAACTATCATGGCAAAAAGTAAACGAACGTTAACGGGTGAAAACAATAAAGATGCTGTTGTTACAGCGGTGGAGGAAGAAAACGATTTGGACGAAGAATACAGCCCTGAAAAAAGGGCAGAACTTCAATCTTTCTACGAAAGCAGCATGAAAAATTATAAGGAAGGAGAAATCATTGCCGGTATTATTGTTAGCATAACCGAAGATTCATTTTTAGTTGATATCGGGTTCAAATCTGAAGGATTTGTTAACCGGAATGAATTTCCGGGTAAGGGAGCAGAACTAAACGTAGGTGATGAAGTGCAGGTTTTTCTCGATAAAACAGAAGACAATGACGGCCAGGTAGTCCTTTCTAAAGAAAAGGCCAACAGGATAAAAATGTGGAATAAAGTAGAGCACGTTTTTGAAAGCGGTGAACTCGTTGAAGGAACTGTAATCTCAAAGGCTAAAGGAGGGTTAACCGTTGATATAGGCTTGAAAGCCTTTCTGCCGGGCTCCCAGATCGATCTTAAACCAATTCGTGACATGGATCGAATTATCGGCCAAAAATTTCGTATGAAAGTTATTAAAATGGATAAAAAGAGGAATAACATTGTTCTTTCTCGCAGAGTCATTTTGGAAGAACAAAGAAATATTGAAAAAAAAGATACTCTGGCAACTATAGAGGAAGGAAAGACTGTTGAGGGAGTTGTAAAAAATATTACAGACTATGGTGTTTTTGTCGATTTAGGCGGAATAGACGGACTTCTTCATATAACAGACATGTCCTGGGGAAGGGTAAATCATCCATCAGAATTATTCTCTCTTGGAGATAAGATAAAAGTTATAATTTTGAAATATGACAAAGAAAAGGAAAGAGTTTCCTTGGGTCATAAACAAACCACAGAAGACCCCTGGATCAGCATATCAGAAAAGTATTCGGTAGAAACTAAAATCAGAGGAAAAGTTGTTTGCATTACAGATTACGGAGCATTTATTGAGATTGAGCAAGGTATTGAAGGATTAGTGCATATCTCTGAAATGTCATGGAGCCGCCATATTCGGCATCCTTCCAAATTAGTCGCTATTGGGGATACTGTTGAGGCTGTTATTTTAAGTCTTGATAAAGATAAAAAGAGAATTTCTCTCGGGATGAAACAGATTGAACCTAACCCATGGGATAACATTGAAGAAAAATACCCTGATGGAGCGGTTGTTGAAGGGCGAGTAAAAAACGTGACAGATTTTGGTGCGTTTGTTGAGTTGGAAGAAGGGATTGATGGACTAATTCATATCTCAGATATGCACTGGACAAAAAAGATCAACCACCCCTCCGAGGTCGTTAAAAAACGGGAAACTGTAAAAACTGTTGTTTTAAAAGTTGATCGTGATGCCCAAAGACTCTCTCTTGGAATTAAGCAATTAACACCCGACCCATGGGAAAAACTAGCGGAAAAATATACAATTGGAACGGATGTCAAATGTAAGGTTTGTAAAGCTACCAATTATGGCGCATTCGTAGAGCTGGAAGAGGATGTCGAAGGATTAATTCATATATCTCAATTAACCACAAAAAAGATTACTAATGTTGAGTCGTTTATGCCGGTTGGGAAGGAGGTCACTGCCAGGGTCATTAAAATTGACGCTCCAGACCGTAAAATTGCTTTAAGCATTAAGGCCTTTGAGCAAAATTTAGATGCTTCCCAGATCGAAGAAAGCCAAGAATTAAATGAGATGGAAACCTCTTTTGCAGAATCAAAAGAAGAAAGTCGTCAAAGTGAAGATAAATCCACAGGGGAAGAGAAAAAAACAAATAAAAACGAAAAAAAATGAAAAAAAAACCAATATTAATCGGTATCTTTTTGGTTGGCGCATTGGCTGGCGTATTCTTTTTATTATCACTTTTTCTTGCGTCCATTCTGGGACTCAATGGGAAGATAGCAAAAAGTGATAAAATCGCTATTATAAACATCGAGAGCATCATAACTCAGTCCAGCAATACAGTCCGGCAAATTAAAAAATACGCTGATGATAAATCCATCAAAGCTATAGTATTAAGGATTGACAGTCCTGGCGGCGGTGTGGCTCCTTCACAGGAAATATATAGCGAAATACTGAATGTCAGAAAAAATTCAAATAAAATTGTAGTCACCTCCATGGGGAATCTGGCCGCATCAGGTGGTTACTATATTGCATGCGCATCAAACAAAATCGTGGCAAACCCTGGCACCCTTACCGGAAGTATAGGCGTTATTATGACCTTTTCCAATATAGAAGAACTGATGAAAAAAATAGGGCTAAAAACAGAGATCATAAAAAGTGGGGAATTTAAGGATATTGGCTCCCCCATGCGAGAATTTACAGAAAAAGAGAAAAAGCTTCTGCAGGGAGTTATTGATGATGTTTATGATCAATTTGTAAACGCTGTATCCGTTGGTAGAAGCATAGCTGTCCAGAAGGTAAAGGAACTGTCCGACGGTAGAATTTTTACTGGAAGACAGGCCTTTGAAATAGGGCTGGTGGATAAACTGGGAAGCCTAGAAGAAGCTATAAAACTTGCCGCTGAATTGGTCGGAATAGAAGGGAAACCTAAAATAGTTTCTGAAAAAAAAGAGAGTAACCTGTTGTTTAAGCTGCTGGAAAACAAAGTTTTATCCTATCTGCCAAAGCAGTTGCACATCATTCCCGGTCTTCAGTACCTCTGGCAATATTAGTTTCTTTCAACTTGACTTTTACTATATAAGTATTTAGAATTTTTTTTTAAGAATCAAAGGTCGTAATTTTTAATGATCTTTTTCTTTTAAGGGGGTGGCATATTAAAGTGTCAAACAGCGCCTCCACCATGATCTTTGAAAAGCAGGATATCCTCGGAGAAGGTCTGAATGTGGACCTTTGTGAAGACCCTTCCTGTTTTGTTTTTGAAAATTGCGATTTCAATTTTAGTGATTCCGTCAAAATTAAAGGTCGTCTAACTTTAACAGGAGAATTAGTTTATTTCAGAGGAGATATCACAGCTTCAATTATTTTGACATGTGCCCGCTGCTTGAAATATTTTAACTCATTGATTCAAACAGCCATACAGGTAGATTTTTTACCGAGAGAAAACAAACCCGATGAAGAAGAAATAGAACTGGAAGCCTCTGATCTGGATATTTATTATTATGACAATGTAAGCATTAGCCTCTTTGAGCCAGTTCGTGATCAGCTGATTATTTCAATACCGATTAAACCTTTATGTAACGCTAACTGCAGTGGCCTTTGCCCCCATTGCGGACAGAACTTGAACGAAAAAAAATGCAAATGCCCAGATGATATCAAGATCGACCCAAGGTTAACGCCTTTGGAAAAATTAAAACATTTAAAGGAGAAACAATAAATGCAGCCTAAACGAAGAACTTCTAAATCAAAAAAAAATATGAGACGGTCTCATGATGCCTTAACCCCGCCCACCCTCTCGGAATGCCCTCAATGCCATGAGGTAAAAATGCCACACCTAGTTTGTCCTTCCTGCGGTTATTATAAAGGAAAAGAAGTGATTGAGATCAGTGAAGAAAAATAGGGCTTAATTAACTGGAGAATCAAATGATCGTAGCTGTTGACGCAATGGGTGGGGATAATGCCCCTGCAGCTATTGTAGAAGGGGCTGTGATGGCTGCCCGGGATTACGGGATACAGATACTCCTTGTCGGTCTGGAAAATAAAATCAGGGATGAACTGAGCCGTTATTCTTTAGAAAACCTTTCAATCCAAACGAAACACGCTTCAGAAATTGTTGAAATGGGAGAGTCTCCTTCCCGCGCTTTAAGACAAAAAAGGGATTCTTCGATCCGTGTGGCAATTGATTCTGTACACTCAGGCGAAGCTGCCGCCATGGTGAGCGCCGGAAATACAGGCGCAGTTCTTGCCGTATCTACAGTGATCCTGCGGCCTTTGCCTGGGATAGACAGGCCGGCAATAGCAATACTTCTGCCTACTATCAAGGGGCCGGTAGTGCTTTTGGATGCAGGGGCAAATGTTGACTGCAAATCAGAGCTTCTCTTCCAGTTCGCAATAATGGGTCATGTTTTTGCCAGACATCAACTTAAAAAAACAAGTCCCACAGTAGGTCTGTTAAGTATTGGGGAAGAAGACATTAAAGGGAATGAGATTACTAAAGAAACATTTCAAATGCTAAAGCAAAGCCATCTGAATTTTGTTGGAAATGTGGAAGCCAAAGAGGTGTACCGTGGAAATTCGGAAGTCATAGTATGCGACGGCTTCACCGGTAACATTGCTTTAAAAATCAGCGAGAGCCTTGCCGAAATGATTGAAAAAAGCCTTCATAATATGTTTGCTTCCAATCTCAGGACAAAACTGGCCTACCTCTTAATGAAACCCTATTTTCGAGTTTTTAAAAAAACCGTGGATTACTCTGAATATGGCGGCGCTCCGCTTCTGGGAATAAACGGAATATGTATTATATCCCATGGAAGTTCTTCGCCAAAAGCAATTAAAAATGCTATCAAACAGGCAGATGAGTTTATTAAAAATAAAGTGAACCAGCACATTGAAGAAGATCTGGAATTTAATTTAAAAGCTATCACAAAATCCCCAAAAAAAGGAAAGTTCTGGAAACAGCTTAAAGATTCCATATCTTTTCCGAATGAGAAGGAAACATGATTCAGGCAAATATTATTGGTACAGGGTCTTACGCCCCTGACAAAATATTGACAAATTTTGATATTGAAAAAATGGTAGACACCTCGGATGAATGGATTAAAACCCGTACAGGAATATCAGAAAGAAGGATTGCAGGCGTAAAAGAGGCATGTTCGGATCTTGCTGTTAAGGCGTCAAAAAAAGCCTTAAAACAGGCAAGGATTAAAGCCAACGATATTGATCTGATTTTGGTTGCAACTGCAACACCGGACATGTTATTCCCTTCCACCGCGTGCATGGTTCAGTTAGGAATCGGGGCAAAAAACGCCTTTGCTTATGATTTATCAGCAGCCTGTTCCGGCTTTATTTACGGCTTGTCTGTTGCTGAACAATACATAAAAAGCCGACGTTACAAAACCATTTTACTCATAGGAAGTGAAATATTCTCCCGTATTACAAATTGGAATGATCGTTCTACCTGTGTATTGTTCGGCGATGGTGCAGGTGCAGTAGTTATCCGGGCAGAAAAGGTCAGAAAAAAAGAAGGAATTCTTTCAACACATCTTTATTCTGACGGACATTACCACGATCTTTTATTCGTTCCCGGCGGCGGCAGCCGCATACCAATTTCGGAAAAAATGATTAATGAAAAAAAGCATTTCATCAAAATGAAAGGAAATGAAACATTTAAGATAGCTGTTCGCTTTATGGTCAATGCAGCCAAAGAAGCAATAAGTTACAATGGCTATGCTATAGAAGATGTAAACCTCATAATTCCACATCAGGCCAACAAAAGGATTATTGACGCCGTAGCCAAAAAATTAAGCTTACCTAAAGAAAAAGTGTTTGTGAATTTAATGAAATATGGAAATACATCCGCAGCTTCAATACCCTTAGCTTTAGATGAAGCAGTA
>CAJXCL010000065.1 GCA_913051775.1 uncultured Nitrospirota bacterium
TAGAGTGGATGTCAACCTGGGAGGAGATAATGTTGGAGAGGATTTCTTTTCCGTCTTTTACCACCGCCGCCGCAGTCTCATCACAGGATGTTTCTATGCCAAGAATTAACATGCGGCGGCCAAGGGGCCGCAACCAAATGAACTGCCGCCCGAATTCCCAAAAAAATGTGCTTAAAAAAAAACGATTTTATAAATTAATAGTATAGAGCGATAGTACCATTAATCGTATAGATTTCCAAAATTTGCCACGAATTTATAAAAAACTAAGCCAGAAAATATTTGACAGAACAACATGACAAACAAGATAATCAAATAAATTTTTAAAAAGGAGAAAAGATATGGCGTTGCTTAATTCTAAAATGGTGCCGCTTGGGACAAAGGCAATTGATTTTGACCTTCTCGGCACGGATGATAAAAATTATTCACTTGATTTTTTTAAAGATAAAAAAGTCCTGGTCGTTATCTTTATGTGCAATCACTGTCCCTATGTTATAGCAGTACTTGAGAGGATAATTGCAATCCAGAATGATTATGCGGACAAGGGAGTCCAACTCATTGGGATTAATCCCAATGACACTGTTAACTATCCTGAGGACTCTTTTGACAATATGAAAAAAATAGTTAAAGAAAAAAATGTCCCCTTTCCTTATCTCATAGACGAAAGCCAGAATATAGCAAGAAAATACGATGCTGTATGTACTCCTGATATTTACGTATATGGGAATGAAAGAACGCTCATTTACCGTGGCAGGATTGATGACAGCTGGCAGGAGGAATCAAAAGTTACTCGAAAAGATCTTCGGGAAGCCCTGGACGCTATCTTAAAAGGAAACCCGGTTTCCGAGGAACAAACCCCATCCATGGGTTGTTCTATCAAATGGAGGTAATTATATACCGCTGAGGTGGCAGCGGCCACAACCACAATTCGGTAAGGAAAACCGAATTGGACGGTTTCCGAAGGAAAGCCGCCCGAAGGGTTAAGGCCATGGATGGCGGATAATCAAATGGGCTACCGCCCAATTGTCTATCAAAAACTTTGCTAAAAACACAATTTTACGGATTTGCAGTGCAGAGTACGCAGAGATTTTACCAGTAAAGCGCAGGAAGTAAATAGTAAGGAGATGACTGCCTTTAAATATGCTCAATAAGTCTTTTCTGGGACATAAAGCAGTCAAGAAGATTGCTGATTGTTTTTTTCAAGTGTTTTCTATGAACAACCTTATCAATGAAACCATGATCCAGTAAAAACTCGGAGCGTTGGAAACCATTCGGGAGTTTTTGCCTGATGGTCTGTTCAATAACTCTCGGTCCAGCAAACCCTATAAGGGCGCCGGGTTCTGCAAGAATCACATCCCCTAACATGGCTATACTGGCAGTGACGCCTCCTGTAGTCGGGTCAGCAAGAATGGATATATAAGGAAGCCGATGCTTTGCCAGACGGGACAATGATGAAGATGTCTTCGCCATTTGCATTAAAGATAAAATTCCTTCCTGCATCCTGGCTCCTCCTGAACAGTTTACGATCAGGAGTGGATGCCTTTTTTCTATGGCACGGTTAATGGCTCTTGTGATTTTTTCTCCAATCACCGAGCCCATGCTTCCGCCCATAAAGAAAAACTCAAAAACACAAATTTGAACTGTATGCTTGTTAATTCTCCCTGTTCCGGAGATTATCGCATCCTTTTCTCCGGTTTTTTTTTGATATGTTTTCAAGCGATCCTTGTATTTCTTAGAATCTCTAAATTTCAGGGGGTCAGAGGAAACAAGGTTCTGATCAAGCTCTTCAAAAGAGAATTTTTCTACAAGAAGATCTATTCTTTCCCTGGCGGTCATTCGATAATGATAATTACAACCTTGTTTGGGACAGACGTTAAGATTTTTTTTGAGTTCGTTTTTGAAAATTATTTCCTTGCATTTATCGCATTTAACCCAGAGCCCTTCGGGGATTTTGGTTTTTCCACCTCCCAGTGCAACACGCGGGCGTTTTATTTTATCGAACCAGGCTACCATGATTTAATTTTTTTCCTTTTACCGGAGAAGCGGTAAGGCCGCAACCACAATTCGGTATGGAAAACCGAATTGGACTGTTTCCGAAGGAAAACTGCCCGAAGGGTTGAGGCCATGGATGGCGGATAACCAAATGGGTTACCGCCCTGACGCTGCTAACAAAAATTGTGCTAAATAAAAATACTTTTGTGTTTAATTAGTATGTTTTTCCTTAAGGTTTTCAACTGTATGGGCGGACTTGAATATTTTTGAAGCGAAAAATCTCTCAAAAGGACCTGATAGGAAATAAACGGCAGCCATTAAAAACAGAGCTACTTGAGGGATCGCGGCAATGATATAAATGGTTAGAACGAAAAAAAGAAATATTCTAAATGGCTTTTTATTCCGCAAATCCAGGTTTTTAAAATTCCGGTATTTGATAGTGCTGATCATCAAAAAGGCTAAAAGATAAACGCCACCAACTATGACTAACGGGTGAAGCTTTTCTATTGAAAAGATATCTCTGGTTACAATGACAGTGGTGGCTATAAAGGCTGCCGCTGCGGGAGTGGGCAGTCCTATAAAATAATTTGATTTAACAAATTTAGCTTGTGTATTAAAGCGCGCCAATCTCAAAACACCGCAGAGCACAAAAAGAAAAGCAGCCATCCAGCCAAGACGTCCAAAGGGTTTTAATTCCCACATATAGATTAAAATACTGGGAGCCAACCCAAATGAGATTAGGTCTGCCAGCGAATCCAACTGGACGCCGAACTCGCTGGAAGAATTCATCAAGCGGGCAACTCTTCCATCAAGAATATCAAAAAAACCCGCAACGATAATAGCCCAGGCAGCTTCATAAAGCCGACCGTTTATTGCTGCGACTATAGCATAAAACCCACAAAAAACATTAAAAATAGTCAGCAGGCTGGGAATAATAAAAATTCCTTTTTTAAATTTCGTCTTTGATTTTTCCGATAACAGTTTTTCCACCGAAAACTTTGTCTCCTTTTTTAATAAGTAATTCTACCTCTCTTGGAATAAAAAGATCAACTCTGGAACCAAAACGGATTAGACCAAACCGCTGACCACGCGCCACCTGACACCCATCTTTGATCCAACATACGATTCGGCGGGCAATCAGACCGGCAATTTGCCTGACGACGACCTTTTTATTTTTATGATTAATGACAACACTGTTCTGCTCATTTAATAAAGATGCCTTTTCTTGAAAGGCAGGTAGAAATTTTCCTGAATTATATACTGTTTGTATAACATTACCCTCGCATGGAATGCGATTGACATGGACATTAAACACGGAAAGAAAAATAGACACACAAACCGATTCTTCTCCCATAAGGTTTTCATCTGCTTTATGATTGATGCCAATGACATGACCGTCTGCCGGAGAAACAATAAGCCCAGCTTCGGAAGGGACCACCCTTTCAGGGTCCCTGAAGAAAAAAATGACAAACAGGGTCAGGATTGCAGGGATAATAGCCCATTTGATGGAAATGATGCCGAATAGAATTGTAATTCCCATTAGCGGAATGATAAAAACATATCCTTCTTTTGCTATTGGCATTCGCATTTTACCTAATTTTTTTCCCAACCCAGGGCATCATCTTTCTTAATTCTTCACCGACTTTTTCTATAGGATGTTCCGAGTCTTTTTTCATTGCCGCATTAAAAACAGGCCGGTTAGCCTTATTTTCCAGAATCCATTCGCGGGCAAATTCTCCCGATTGGATTTCTTTCAACATCTTTTTCATTTCATTTCTGGTTTTGTCGGTTATGATTCTTTTTCCACGGGTCATTTGCCCATAAGCGGCTGTTGTGCTTATGGAATAAGTCATATTTCCTATTCCGCCCTCATAGATAAGGTCTACTATTAATTTGAGTTCGTGGAGGCATTCAAAGTAAGCCAGCTCCGGCTGGTATCCTGCATCGACTAAAGTTTCATATCCAGCTCGAATCAACTCAGCAGCTCCGCCGCATAAGACAGCCTGTTCTCCAAACAGATCTGTTTCGGTCTCTTCACGGAAAGTTGTTTCCAGGACACCTGCTCTGGTGCCGCCAACAGCTTTAGCATAGGCAAGCGCCTGTTTTTTTGCTTTACCGGAAGAATTTTGTCCAACAGCAATAAGGCAGGGAACCCCCTTTTTTTCCTGATAAGTTCTTCGTACTAGGTGTCCCGGTCCTTTGGGAGCCACCATGAACACATCCACATCAGCGGGTGGAACAATCTGGCCAAAGTGAATATTAAAGCCGTGTCCAAAAGCAATTGCTTTTCCCTTTTTTAACTGTGGAGCGATATCCTTTCGATAAACATCTCCCTGTTTTTCATCGGGAATTAATATCATAATTATATCTCCTGCTTTAGCGGCTTCCGCTGTTGTCATTACCTTTAAGCCGTCCTTTGAAGCTTTTTTACGATAGTTGCTTTCCTTGCGAAGTCCCACGACAACTTTTATTCCGCTGTCATTAAGATTTAGCGCATGGGCATGCCCCTGGCTTCCATATCCTATTACGGCAACGGTTTTACTTTTTAGCAATTTGAGATCAGCATCTTTGTCATAATAAACTTTTACCATTTAAATCCTCCCAAATATTATTTATTTAAAAATTCAGATTAACTATAAAGAGAACAGGTTGTCTAAAAACTGTCATTCCGAATCCTTCGCTTTGTCATTCTGAGAGAAGCGAAGGATCTCATTGTTTGGTTCAGGGCATGTTCCGTGAGGAATTTTTCCCTGAAAAAAATTAGATTTTTCGTCGTCTTACTACTCGAAATGACATTTACCACTATTTTCGCACGTCCTGTACTACGAATAGATTATTCCTTTAAGGCTTTGCTCCCGCGTGTCATGGCAATGCGTCCTGTTCTGACAATCTCTTTTATTCCTATTGGTTTGAGCATATCAACAATAGCCTTAATCTTCCCTTCATCCCCGGTTACTTCAATGGTATAAGCTTTTGAGCTGACATCCGCTACTTTACATCGAAAGATTTCAACTATTCTCAGGACTTCATCCCGTTTGACAGCTTGTTCCGTATCAACTTTGACCAGGACCATCTCGCGATCAATAAATTTTTCTTCCGTAAGGTCATTAACCTTAATAACGTCTACCAACTTGTTTAACTGCTTTGTTACCTGCTCGATAATCTGATCGCTTCCCCTGGTAACAATTGTCATTCTTGAGACAGTCGTGTCCATTGTTTCCGCAACCGAAAGGCTTTCGATATTGAATCCCCTTCCGCTGAAGAGACTGGAAATTCTGGATAAAACTCCAAATTTATTTTCTACTAAAACTGATATTGTATGTTTCATAATTAAACCAGCAACATTTCATGAATTGCTTTCCCCGCGGGAACCATAGGGTAAACGTTTTCTTCTTTGGTAACGACAAAGTCAATAACAACCGGTCCTTTATATGCCAGGGCTTTTTCAATTGTTTTTTTAACTTCGTCAGGTTTTTTCGCCCTTAATCCAAGGGCGCCATACGATTCGGCTAACTTGACAAAATCAGGCGCGTTGGCCATACATACATGTGAATACCTTTTATCATAGAAAAGCTGCTGCCATTGTCTTACCATACCGAGAAAACTATTATTTATTATCGCAACCTTAACCGGAAGTCGATGCTGAACTGCTGTAATCAACTCCTGCAAATTCATTTGAAAACTGCCGTCCCCGGAAATAACAAAAACTGTCTTCTTTGGAAAAGCGGCCTGCGCGCCGATTCCTGCGGGATATCCATATCCCATGGTTCCCAGTCCGCCTGAGGTCAAAAATGTTCTCGGTTTTTTAAACTTCAGATACTGCGCTGACCACATCTGATGCTGTCCTACGTCTGTCACATAAATAGCGTCTCCCTTAGTGATTTCCGCTATCTGTTCAATTACATACTGCGGTTTGATTGCGCTTTTTCCCTGTTTGTAAACCAGAGGATAAGTTCTTTTCCATTTCTCAATTTTTCGAAGCCATGACTTCGAATCTTTTTTCCAGTCTTTCTTTACATGTTTCAAGTGGGAGTTCAATTTTTTCAGAACATTTTTAATATCTCCTACCACCGGCAAGTCTACTCTCACATTTTTGCCGATAGATGTAGGATCGATATCAATGTGAATTTTTCTGGAATTAACAGAAAATTCATCCAATTTGCCGGTAACCCTGTCGTCAAACCTCGCGCCAATAGCTATCAGAAGATCGGTCTCTGTTATAGCCATATTGGATCTGAATGTTCCATGCATCCCGCACATACCAAGAGATAGTTTACTGTCAGATGGGAAACAGCCTAGTCCCATCAGGGTAGTGGTTACAGGAGTTTGAGTAGTTTTTGAAAGAACAACCAGTTCTTCTGACGCGTTAGAGAGAATAACTCCGCCGCCGGCGTAAATAAGTGGTCTTTTTGAACGCACAATTTCATCAGCCATTCTCTTAATCTGCCTGATGTGTCCTTCAACTGTAGGTTTGTAACTCCTCATATTCACGGAGTGGGGGTATTCAAATTTAGTTTCAGCATTCAAAATATCTTTAGGCAGATCTATCAAAACCGGTCCTTGATTTCCTGTTGTTGCTATATAAAAAGCCTCTTTAATGGTCCTTGCCAGATTTCTTACATCCTTTACCAGGTAACTATGTTTCGTGCACGGTCGTGTTATTCCTACAATATCCGCTTCCTGAAAAGCGTCATTTCCAATAAGTGGGGTTGGAACCTGACCTGTAAAAACAATAATAGGTATGGAATCCATATATGCTGTCGCGATGCCGGTCACGGTGTTAGTGGCGCCGGGGCCTGAGGTAACCACGCAAACTCCCGGTTTCCCGGTTGCCCGCGCGTAACCGTCCGCGGCATGGGTTGCGCCCTGCTCATGCCTTACTAAAATATGTCGTATCGGCGCGTCGTACAAAGCATCATAAATAGGCAGAACAGCTCCGCCGGGAAAACCAAAAATGGTGTCTACCCCTTCTTTCAACAAACTTTCAATAAAAATTTTAGCGCCTGTTATTTTCATAATATCGAAACCACAGATTTTTTTCGGTTAATTATCATTTGTCATTTAATATTAATTGTCAATTGTTAACTGATCACTGTTCTCTGTCTTCCGTTCACTATCTTCATGCCATGAGTACTGCACCGGTATTAGCCGACGTCACAAGTTTCTGATACCGTGCTAAATAACCTTTTTTTATTTTTGGCTCAGGAGCCTTCCATGCCTCCCTTCGCTTTTTTATCTCACCATCGGAAATCAATAAATCAATTTTTCTTTCAGGGATGTTAATACTTATTTTATCACCTTCTTCAATAAGGGCAATAGGACCGCCCGCCATTGCTTCCGGTGAAATATGCCCTACGCACGGACCCCGTGTGCCCCCGGAAAATCTACCATCTGTAATTAAAGCCACCGAATCGGACAAGTTCATTCCAGCAATAGCAGCAGTAGGAGACAGCATTTCCCTCATACCAGGGCCGCCTTTCGGACCTTCATATC
>CAJXCL010000066.1 GCA_913051775.1 uncultured Nitrospirota bacterium
TGGTGGAGTTTCAACATATAAATCTGACCGACTAAAACTTCTTGATCAAAAGGTTGTCCTGTTTCTCCGTTATACAATTGCATTTTACCCGTTTTAGGAAGACCTGCTTGTTCAAGCAAAGTACTAATATTTTCTTCGGTTGCACCGTCAAAAACCGGGGTTGCCATATGCATGTCAAGTTTTTTCGCCGCTAATCCCAGGTTTGTTTCTAAAATTTGCCCTACATTCATTCTGGATGGAACTCCTAAAGGGTTTAAAATAATATCAACAGGCGTCCCGTCTTCCGAATATGGCATATTTTCTTCAGGAACTATTATTGAAACAATTCCCTTATTCCCATGCCGACCTGCAATTTTATCTCCAACTGAGAGCTTTCTTTTCATTGCTATAGATACTTTGACCAGCTTAATAACACCTGGGGGCAGTTCATCTCCTTTACGAAGTTTGGCAATATTTTCATTCATCACGGTTTTTAACGCATGAATTTGATCTTTTGCTACTTCATGTATTTCACTTATTTCGTCTTGTATTGATTCATTAAGAGTATTAACTCGAAACAAATCATCATCTTTTAAAGAAAGCAGCATTTCTTCTGTGATTTTCTTTTTTTTCTGAACAATCACTTTTTTGGTTTTTGAATGGGTAACTTGATTAGCTGACGTTTTACCACAAAGCAACCTTCTAATTTTATTGTCCCGCTCTTCTTTTACGATTTTAATTTCATCGGAATAGTCTTTTTCAATTCGGTTTATTTCTTCCTCTTCAATAGTTAGTGAGCGAGAGTCCTTATCAATCCCTTTTCTAGAAAAAACCATTACATCAACCACAGTACCTTCTATTCCAGGTGAAACACGCAACGAAGTATCCTTTACATCGCCGGCTTTTTCTCCAAAAATTGCTTTAAGCAATTTTTCTTCAGGGCTGAGCTGGGTCTCTCCTTTAGGTGTTATTTTTCCTACCAGGATGTCATCAGGCTTAACGTTAGCACCTATTCGAATAATTCCACTTTCATCCAGATCCTTTAATGTCTCTTCTCCAATGTTCGGAATATCACGAGTAATCTCTTCTTTTCCTTGTTTGGTATCTCTCGCCTCAACCTGAAATTCTTCTATATGAATAGAAGTAAATACATCATCCTTAACAAGCTTTTCGCTAACAACAATAGCATCTTCAAAGTTATAACCCTTCCATGGCATAAAAGCGACTAAGATATTTTTCCCAAGCGATAACTCTCCTTTATCGATGGCAGGACCGTCAGCAATAACACCTCCCTTTTTAATTTTCATTCCTGTACTAACAATTGGTTTTTGGTTAATACAAGTATTTTGATTCGAACGCTGAAACTTTCGCAAAGAATAAATCTGCACTGTTGAATCGCTCTGAGCGCTTTTTTCTCCGTCTTGTTCATTGCGAACCACTATCCTTGAAGCATCAACACTAACAACTTCTCCTGAAGTTCTTGCTAACACTACAGCTCCTGAATCCCTGGCAACAATATCTTCCATTGCTGTTCCCACGAGGGGGGCTTCTGTTCTCAAAAGTGGAACTGCCTGCCTCTGCATATTAGAACCCATCAAAGCACGGTTAGCGTCGTCATGCTCAAGAAAAGGAATCAAAGAAGCCGCTACACTAATTAACTGCTTCGGTGATACATCCATATAATCCACTGTATCTGCCTGCACCATCACCAGGTTACCTGCGGCTCTAGCGGAAACAAACTCATTAATAAAACGATTTTTGCTATTTAGTGGGGCTTTAGATTGGGCAATTATCTTTTTTTCTTCCTCCCTCCCATTGAGATAACGAATTTCATTAGTTACAGTACCATTTACAACTTTACGATAGGGAGTTTCAATAAACCCATATTGATTGATTCTGGCATAAGTACTCAATGATGCTATTAACCCGATATTTGGTCCTTCCGGTGTTTCTATGGGGCAAATCCGCCCGTAATGGGTTGGATGAACATCTCTGACTTCAAAGCCGGCACGTTCTCTTGTTAGTCCGCCAGGCCCGAGGGCACTTAGTCTCCGTTTATGAGTAATTTCCGAAAGAGGATTTGTTTGATCCATAAATTGTGAAAGTTGACTACTGCCAAAAAACTCCTGAAGAGCTGCGGTGATAGGTTTAAAATTAATTACGTCATGAGGCATTAACTCATCAAGGTCCTGCATGCTCATCCTCTCGGTGATAGCCCTTTCCATTCGAACCAAGCCCATACGAAATTGGTTTTCCAATGATTCCCCAACCGAACGAACCCTCCTATTTCCAAGGTGGTCTATATCGTCTATAGACCCTTGCCCTGTTCGGAGGCCCAGAAGATACCTGACAACTGCTACAATATCCTCTTTGGTAAGTACTCTGGTTGATAGCGGAACATCCAGATTTAATTTCTCATTTAGTTTTAATCGCCCGACTCCCGCTAAGTCATATCGTTTTCTATCAAAAAAGAGACTGTTAAAAAGATTTTTTGCTATTTCTATAGTTGGAGGTTCTCCCGGCCGCAACCTTTTATATATCACACGAAGCGCATCTTCCTGAGTTTGAGCTTTTTCTAAAGCTATAGTATCTCTCAAAGAGAAATCAATGCTCTGTTCATCAATATGTAAAATAGAAAACTCTCTTATTTTTTTATGTGAAACTGTCGACAGTGAACTTTCTTCAATGAGAGAATTCACTTCCAAAAGAATCTCACCTGTTTTTTTATCGACCACATCTTCCGCAATAACTTTACCATCAAGGTCATCCGGATTAATTGCTATCCATTTAGATTTTCCAAATTTTTTAATCTTTTTGATAGCGCTTTTAGTAATCTTCTTAGATGCTTTAACTATAACCTCACCACTTTTCTTATCAAGAATGTCTTCCATCACTCTAATCCCAATTAGCAAATTTTCTTGGTCCATTAAATATTCATCTTTCCCAGGATCGTAGCGAACTTTTTGGATTTCATAGAAGCTTTTTAATATTTCTTCAGTTGACAAACCGAGGGCTCTTAAAATTATTGTTGCGGGAAGTTTTCTTTTTCGGTCTATACGAACATACAAAATATCTTTTGCGTCAAATTCAAGATCTATCCAGGAACCACGGTAAGGAATGATTCTTGCGGAATAGAGTATTTTTCCACTGGAATGGGTTCTTCCTTTATCATGAGTAAAAAACGCGCCAGGAGATCTATGCATTTGAGAAACAATAACTCTTTCTGTTCCATTAATGACAAATGTACCTCTTTCTGTCATCAACGGAATTTCACCTATATATACTTTTTGCTCTTTTATATCTTTTACAGTCTTAATCAAAACCTCCCCAATATCGGAACTTTTCAATGTGGACAAAACCTCCCTGGTGATTTTCGTTCCATGAAGAAAAATAGTGTACTGTTTTTTAGGGTGCTTTACTGTTTCAGCGAGTATTTTTCCTATAGGGTCAGCACTGTCTTTAGACCGGAAATTTATTCTTTCTTTATTGTAACGTACTAACCTAACTTTCAACTTAAGTGGACTGGAATAAGTCATACTTTTCTGGCGGCATTCATTAATATTTAATTTTTCTTTAAGTTTAATAACTTTTTTACATTTTTCGCACTCCATACTAGGACCGCCAAGTTCCTTATATTCACCACAACCACACTCCCAGTGACCTATTTCATATCCCAAATAGTCTAAACTTGCGGTTCCGTTCAAGTTAGAAATCGGGAATACTTCTCTAAATACACCTTCCAGATCCTTTATATTTCTGTTTTGGGGTTTCTCAGAAAGTTGCAAAAAATTTTCAAAGGACTTTTTCTGAATCAAAATTAAATCTGGGATAGAAATAATTTCGGGTAGACTGGTGAAATCTTTTCTTTTTCTGTACTCGAGTTTTTCTGTTTTAAAAACAGATTTCATAGATAATTACCTCGTTAATATTATTATTTAATTTCTATTGTTGCTCCTACATTTTCAAGTTTATTTTTAATTTCTTCTGCTTCTTCTTTATTAATTCCTTCTTTAATTACTTTTGGAGCTCCTTCCACTGCATCTTTTGCTTCTTTTAGACCTAATCCTGTAATTTCACGAACAACCTTAATTACCTGAATCTTTTTATTACCAAAAGAGGTTAGGGTTACATTGAATTCTGTTTTTTCCTCTTCAGCAGGCTTTTCCTCTCCCATTCCCGATGCCACAGCAACAGGTGCTGCAGCAGTTACACCGTACTTATCTTCCAGTTCTTTCACGAGTTCCGACATTTCCAAAACAGTCATATTATCAATAAACGATATTACATCTTTTTTTGTTAAAGCCATTAGATTCCCCTTTCCTTATAAATTTATTAGCAATTAAAAATAAATACCGGTTGGTCGCTGATTATTGACCATGCGTTATTTTTTTTCTTTTTCATCTTTAATCGACTTTAATACACCAACAAAATTTCCAATCACGCCATTGAGTGTTCCTATAAATCCTCTCACAGGCGATTGCATACTGGCCATTATTTTCCCTATTAAAACTTTTTTAGACGGAAGAGCAGCTATTATTTTTATTTCATCGGGGGTAACTTCTTTTCCTTCTATAAGTCCACCGGTAACCTTTAGCTTATTATTATTTTTTTTGTTAAATTCAGAGATGATTTTTGCTGGTGCTACAACATCATCATAACTAAAAGCTATTGCGACAGGTCCAGCAAACTTTTTAGAAATTACTTCAAATGAAGTTCCCTGGGCAGCCTTGATAGCAAAAGTATTTTTAACCACTTGGCAATCTACAGAAGCTTTGCGGAATCCAGCCCTTAAGGTTTCCATTTCTTTTACATTCATGCCAGTGTAATCAGCCAATACCGCTGCCTTGGTCCCTGAAAACTTTTCGTTCAATTGAGCTATCTTTTCCTTCTTTAACTCTTTAGTTAATGAAATTTATATCTCCCCCTTTATTAGTTAATGGTCATTAGTTATTTACAATTAATCGGTCACCAATAACCTGTGGCCAATGACAAATGATTAATTTCAAGCAATCATTCTATCAACCTGCGAATTATCTACCAATATACCTGCTCCCATCGTAGATGAAATTGAGATTTTTTGAATATATTGCCCTTTGCTTGACGCCGGCTTTAATCGTAACAATATCCCCAATAAAACTTTTATATTTTCCACAAGATCTTCAGAAGAAAATTTGATTTTTCCGACAGGGGCATGAATAATTCCTGCCTTGTCTACCCTGAATTCTATTTTCCCGGCTTTTATTTCCTTTATTACACGAGCCAAATCTACAGTTACTGTCCCTGATTTAGGATTTGGCATAAGGCCTCGTGGACCAAGAACTTTACCCAGTTTTCCCACCAGCCCCATCATGTCAGGCGTTGCAACTACCCTCTCAAATTCCATCCATCCACCACTTATTTTTTTTATCAAGTCTTCCGCACCAACAAAATCAGCCCCGGCTTTTTTTGCCTCTTTTTCTTTCTCGCCCTTTGCGAAGACTAATACCTTAACTGTTTTACCTGTTCCTTTTGGCAAAACAACACTTCCTCTTACATTTTGCTCCGCATGACGCGGGTCAACACCTAATTTGACAGTAACATCTACCGACTCATTGAATCCGGCAAAGGCAACCTTCTGGCAAAGCTGGACAGCTTCAGTTAAAGAATACATTTTTTCTCCTTCAATTTGCTGTGTTGCTTGTCTGAATTTTTTCCCGTGTTTAGGCATAATTAAGCTATTTTTATCCCCATACTTCTGAGAGTACCTTCAATAATTTTTACAGCTCCTTCAAGATCAACAGCGTTTAAATCTTCTTTCTTTGTTTTTGCTATTTCCTTTATCTGATCCTTGGTAACCTGCCCTACAGTATTTTTAGATGGCTCGGATGAGCCCTTAGCAATTCCGGCTGCTTGTTTTAGCAAAATTGACGCTGGTGGTGACTTCATGATAAAAGAAAAAGATCTGTCGCTGTAAACAGTTATGACAACTGGAATAATCGTTCCTTCTTTTCCCTTAGTTTTAGCGTTAAAAGCCTTACAAAACTCCATAATATTAACTCCATGCTGTCCCAATGCCGGGCCTACCGGGGGCGAAGGATTGGCTTTCCCAGCAGGGACCTGTAATTTGATCATACCTTTAACTTCTTTAGCCATTTTTTCTCCTAAACTTTTTCAACTTGAGTAAATTCAAGCTCAACCGGCGTTGATCTACCGAAAATACTTACTATCACTCTTATTTTTCCCTTATCAGGGTTAACATCTTCAATCACCCCATTAAAGTTTGTAAAAGGACCATCAACGACACGAACATTTTCTCCATGAACATACATTACCTTTGGTTTGGGCTTAGCTGTATCTGATTTTAATTGCTCTATTAGTTGATTCACCTCTTCTTCAGAAATTGGAGTCGGTTTATTCTTCCCTCCTAAAAACCCAGTTACCTTCGGGATATTCTTCACCATATACCACATGTCTTCGTCCATATCCATCTGAATGAAAATATACCCTGGATAACGCTTTCGAGAAGATATTTTTTTTGCTCCACCTCTGATTTCTATAATATCTTCCGTTGGAATCATTATTTTTCCAACTTTATCGCGAAGACCTAAACGATCCAACTGCTCTTCAAGAGTTGTTTTTACTTTTTGTTCACACCCGGAGTAAGTATGAACAACATACCATCCCAAAGTCATTATATTTTCTCTTATCAAGTTAATGAGTAGATGGGCATGCGAGTGATGAATGAGTTAGATTTTATCCCATTTACTCATGTACCCTCTTGCTCCAAATTAATATTGAATTAATACCTTTACTATTTTTGAAAGACTTATATCTACAATACCCAAAAAAGAAGCTGCAATTAATACCGCAATCAATACCACAACTGTCCCACCTGTCGTTTCTTTGCGTGAAGGCCAACTGACCTTTTTTATTTCAGTTTTTACTTCTGTCAAAAATTTAGTTGTTTGTTTTAAATACTTATTCATCTTTTGGTAACTTCTTTTTTAGCCTAACTCTTTTAGAATAAATTACAGGTAATAAGGATCGGCGAAGCTAAGGTTAGCTCTGTACATTTATTACTTTCATACCAGGTTTGACGGTACTCCCAATAATCACAAATGGCAGGCCAGGAGGGATTTGAACCCCCAACATCCGGATTTGGAGTCCGGCGCTCTATCCGTTAGAGCTACTGGCCTATTACTTTTATACAATTATTTGATCTCCTTATGAGAAGTATGTTTTCTACAAAAACGACAGTATTTTTGCAATTCCAACCGGGATGTCATTTTCTTTTTGTTTTTTGTTGTAGTATAGTTTCGTCGCTTACATTCTGCGCATGATAATGTAATAATGTCTCTCATAATTCAAAGTTTGAACCTTAAAGTTAAAAGTGCCTAAAATATTATTTAGTAATTTCACTAACAACGCCTGCGCCTATAGTGCGGCCGCCTTCCCTG
>CAJXCL010000067.1 GCA_913051775.1 uncultured Nitrospirota bacterium
CACAATGCTAACTTTAAGGGTGGATCAGTTTTTTGGGGTAGGGTCACGAGGGAAAAAAGGAAATCATGTGGATCAATTAATTAAGGAGGCCGGATCGAAACAGAGCTTGGAAGATATCTGGCAAAATTCAAAAACCGGGAGAAATTTACTTTGAAAGATATTATAGAAGATATTGAAAAATGGGAAGGGTTCTTGACTAAATCAGAATCAATATTTCTTAATTATCAACCAGTTCATTAAAGAAAAAGCTGAAAAAATAGATACGAAATAAAACATCATCCACGGGATTTACATAGTTTTTTTCGTATTTTTTCATTGACTTCAATAAAAGATCGGATAGTTTCCCCCCCTATTTTTTGAATACTTTCCTTTATAGCATGCAGAAGTATACGGCCCTGCAAAGAAGTGATTCCCGGAACTATTGGAAAATTATATTTGTCGGGATTTTTTTTGAGTTTCTCAGCCTGTTTTGCTACTTCATTTTCAGAATAAAGATCTTGCAAAACCACACGATAATTAACTTTTACATAGTCTCTGCTTTTTTCCGTATCCTTATCAGCATCCCAAATGATATTTTCCATTTTAACAGAAGCAGGTTTATAGTTTGATTTAAGAAGAAGACCTTTTACTGCGTCAAAATACTGCTTCATTCTTTCTTTGCTACTTAGCTCATCCTGGGGAATTTTAGAACTCACCTCAAATTCAATATTGTCTTCAATTATTTTAGGTACCCCGATTTCATAAGTAATGTTCTTATCATTAAACCGTCTTCCCTTTTTAAGTTTGTACTTGTTTTGCAATGTTTTTAATTGTTCATTAAGACCAACTACGGCATACTCTAGAAACAATATATTTTTTAAACCCATTAAAAAGTATCCTCAAAAAGAAATTTTAATTTATCTGTTGAGTTGAATATTACCATAATTTAACATCATATGCAATACGTGTTAAAGATCCAAATCCAGATGTAGAAAACATATCGGAATTTGGAAACCGTCAATTCGTATTAAACTACGGTGTTTTCGGCGATCTTAGCTCCACACCGCGCTAAACTGTGTGGTTGAGGCAGAAAATCACATGTGGCCTTGTGATTCAAGCGACTTGTTTGTTTTCCAAAATCCTAAATCGGGTTTTTGGTAAGACTTATTTTAAAAAATAGATATAATATTGTTAAGGAGGAAGTAATTTGAATAAAAATTATTTTAAGGTGTAGTCTTTGGTCTTATGACACTATTCTGCGCGGCTATTCCTGGCAAGCACTTTTATCCTTTATGAGAAAGATATAAAAGCAGCATTGCTTCAAGAGGCAAGGGAACACTCAAAATGGGTTGTCGTCCCGGGGTATGAGCAGGAAAAAAGATATATCATTTAAGGTATTTAAGACTGAAAAAGAGGCATAAAAGATAGCGATAAGGCATGGGTTTATTTAAAGCGGGCACACTCCCATGGAGAAGGAATGGAAGCTATTACGCTGATGCTTCTTTTAGGACATACCTCACTCAAACCTCTTTTTAAAAGAATTTTATCTGTTATGACCGGAGCAGGAGGCTTTACCCATCCTTTATGCTGGTTTTATGCCGGAGTATGGATGGTCAATAAAGGTAAAGAATCTGCTAAAGCGGAAATTCATCATCTGGCTATATCAAGTGTTTCTCTTTATTTAATTGGTGTGTCGGCTCTTTTTGCGCTCATTGTGTTACACTATTTCAAACCTCTTAAAGCGATGGATTATTTTTTTGAAGAATAATACTTCCCTCATTTTTAATCGAATATAGTTCTTATATGCACCACTCTGATTTTGTACATTTACATCTTCACACAGTGTTCAGTTTGCTTGACGGCGCCCTGAGACTTAAACAACTATTTCAAAGGGCGGAAGAGTATAAAATGCCCGCAATTGCCATGACAGATCACGGCAATATGTTTGGCGCTGTAGATTTTTTTATACAGGCAAAAGAACACGGCATTAAGCCGATTATAGGATGTGAGGTTTATGTAGCCCCAAAAAACCGTTTTGAAAAAACTACCATAGCAGGTCTTCCCGACGCTTCTTATCATTTAATACTTCTCGCTAAAAACGAAGCAGGTTACAAAAATTTGTCAAAATTGATTACCAAAGCATTTTTCGAGGGATTTTATTACAAGCCGAGAATCGACAAAGAATTGTTGTCTCAACATTCTGATGGGTTGATCGCATTAAGCTCCTGCTTAAAAGGAGAATTGTCCAGGTTACTTGCTGTCGGGAAAATGGAAGAAGCCATAAATACTGCTTCTTTTTATAAAGGAACTATGGGTGAAGGAAATTACTATCTTGAAATACAGGACCAGGGGATTGAAGGACAACGGGAGATTACAAAAGAAATAATAAAAATAGGAAAGAAACTATCCATTCCCCTTGTAGCTACCAATGATTGTCATTATCTTGAACAAAAGGATGCCAGAGCACAGGAGATACTCCTCTGCATTCAAACCGGGAAAACACTCCTTGATGAAAAAAGACTTAAATTTTCCGGCGACCAGTTTTACTTTAAATCTTCTGACGAGATGAAAACTTTATTTAAAGAAATTCCTCAAGCGATTTCTAATACAATCAAAATCGCGGAGCAGTGCAACCTCGATATGCATTTTGACAAAATCCACCTGCCTCATTACGATGTTCCACAGGATTCCACTTTGGATAGCTTTTTGGGCGAACTAGCCAGGCATGGAATGGAAAAAAGGCTCCAGAAAAATCAACTGTTGTTAATCACAGACGCAAAAAAACAGAAAAAGGACAGGGACATTATGTCATCCTATAAAGAAAGATTAGACGAAGAACTTAAGACAATTAAAAAAATGAATTTTTCTGGCTATTTTTTGATTGTATGGGATTTTATTGACTATTCGAAAAAAAATAATATCCCGGTGGGGCCGGGCAGGGGTTCGGCAGCAGGAAGTTTAGTGGCTTATTGTCTGGGCATTACTGATATTGACCCTCTTAAGTACGGCCTCCTCTTTGAGCGTTTTTTGAACCCGGAGCGTGTCAGCATGCCTGATATTGATATTGATTTTTGCATGAATAAACGAAGTCAGGTTATTGATTATGTGACTAAAAAATATGGAAAGGATAATGTTTCACAACTCATTACTTTTGGATCTATGAGTGCCAAAGCAGTTGTTAGAGATGTCGGCCGAGTATTCAACATGCCTTACGGAGAAGTGGATAAGATAGCTAAACTGATCCCGAACAGGATAAATATTAAGCTCAAAGAAGCAATAAAAGAAGAACCAAAACTTAAAGAACTACAGACAAAAAATGAGCAGGTTAAAGACATGCTGGATATTGCCCTTACCCTGGAAGGTCTCCCACGCCATGCTTCAACTCATGCTGCCGGCGTAGTGATTTCTCCGAAACCACTCACAGAGTTTCTCCCGCTCTACAGGGGGACCAACGATGAAGTGGTTACACAGTTTGCCATGGGGAATATAGAAAAACTGGGCCTCTTGAAAATGGATTTCCTCGGCCTAAAAACCCTTACAGTAATTGATATGACGTTAAAAAAGATAAAGAAGATTGAAGGGAAAGAAATTGATCTGGATTTTATCCCATTAGATGACGCAGAGACCTTTAAGAAGTTAAGTGAAGCTAAAACACTGGGTGTATTTCAGCTTGAAAGCCGAGGCATGCGCGATCTTTTAAGAAAAATGAAACCAAACTCATTTGAAGATATAGTCGCGCTTCTTGCTCTATTTCGTCCCGGCCCGCTTAATAGCGGCATGGTGGATGACTACATCAAAAGAAAACATGGAACTATATCAGAAAAATATGATCTGCCCCAATTAAAAAATATACTGCATGAAACTCATGGGGTCATCCTCTACCAGGAGCAGGTTATGAAATTGGCATCGGAACTGGCTGGATTCAGTCTTGGCGGTGCTGACCTTCTCAGGAGAGCTATGGGGAAAAAGAAGCCGGAAGTCATGATGGAGTTGAGGGGAAAATTTGTCTCCGGCGCTCTCCATAACAAAATCCCTAAAGAAAAATCGGAAAAAATGTTTGATCTGATAGAGCATTTTGCGGGATATGGTTTTAATAAATCTCATAGCGCGGCTTACGCGATGATCGCTTACCAGACCGGATACCTTAAAAGTCATTACCCGTTGGAGTTTCTAGCCTCGCTCCTCACGTGCGACATGGATAATACCGATAAAGTTATTCTCTATATTAATGAATGCCGGGAAATGGGTATCCAGGTACTGCCGCCGGATGTTAATGAAAGCCATAAAAATTTTACAGTAGTAAAAAATAGGATTCGATTTGGATTGGCGGCTGTAAAAAATGTAGGTCAAGGCGCTATAGAGGCGATACTCAAGGCAAGGAAAAAACAAAAGCGGTTTTCTTCTTTGCATGAATTTTGCGAGAAAGTGGAACAGCGGACCGTTAACAAAAGGGTTATTGAAAGCCTGGTAAAGTGCGGAGCTTTTGATTCCACAGGCGCAAAAAGGTGGGAGCTTATGAGTGATCTGCCCGGTGCTATGGAATCGGCTCAACGCATACAAAAAGACAGGGTATATGGGCAAAAAGGGTTGTTCGGGTTTAATGAGATTTATGAATCTAACGATAAATCAGGCAATGGAAAAACAAATGTTACTCTCTGGGAAGAAAATGAGATTCTCGCCTATGAAAAGGAAACCCTTGGTTTTTATATTACAGGTCATCCATTAGCAAATCAGAAAAGGCAGTTAGACCGTTTTACCAATTGCAATTCGCAGAATATCTCAGAAATGAATAATGGATGCCAGATCAATATCGGTGGAATAATAATTAAAGTCCGAACTCAGATGACTAAAAAAGGAAAAATAATGGCATATATCACTTTAGAGGATCTGGCAGGTTTTGTGGAAATAATAGTTTTCCCTGATATTTATAAAGCAACCGAGCCTGTTTTGAAAACTGATAATTCTATTCTTATTAAAGGCCACATAGATACCAGTAATGAAACAATAAAAATTATCGCGAAGGATATAATGCTCCTTTCCGAGGCAGCTGGAAACTGGACAGGGAAAATTCATGTAAATATTCAAACCGCCGGTTTGGAAGCAGACTTCCTGGAAAAAATAAAATCAATATTGGCGGCACATCGAGGGGAAAATGATGTTTTGCTTCATTTAATATCCCCTGACGGAAAATCAATTTCCATGAACACTTCAAGCCAGTTAAAAGTTGCCCCGGGTGATAAACTAATTTTAGAAATAGAAGAACTTTTAGGAAAAGATTCTATTTGTTTTCAATTAAGGGAATGAAAATATAATTAAGACCACCCCTGCGCGTCGCGCTTCGACTCCTTAGCAAGCAGGGAATTTAAGGGAGGTCAAAAAATATATTAAAAAAACAATTATTCTCAGAAGTATCCAACGGTTTTATTGAACAACTATAAAGAGAATACGTAAACTTTATCAGGTTCACCCATTTTTTCAGAAACTGCTACTTAATTAAAGTCTCTATCCATTAAGGTTTTGCGGCGATCCTTTTTTGCTCTCTCGATTGCTTGATCACACAAATTGCGAACGACATCAGACAATGCTGACGCAACGTTACCCGCCGTACTCATTCCATGCGTCGAACGAATGTACTTTTTGAGTTTTGATACAACTATCAGTAATTCTCTCTCACTCATATCATCCCTCCAGTTTTTCTAAGGTTAATAAAAGTATCTAACATAAAGAATTTTATTATCTACAATAGTTTACTAAAGACAGAAAAAATAGGAATGATACTACTGAAAGTATTAGCTGATGTCAAAAATATTTCAGGACTGGAGATTATTGATTATTTGGACGCTAAAGATATCTCTTTTGTGTTTGGATGCGGAAGTGCATTTTGTTTCAATTAACACTGACGGCTGAGCGCTGAATGCTGCTCGCTAAATCCATCAACAACATTTAGGACCGCATTCTATTATCTCATCCCCATTTTTGGATGTATCGATAATAATAAAACTTCCTGCGTAGGGTGGTCGGGTGAGTTTTGTGGCAGTATCGGTACATATTTCAACCGGTTCTCCCACCGGATAGATATGGCCGTCATCGTCGGACACATTCAAAAAAGGGCCCTTGTAAATGGCATGCTGGCCCTTGTAAACGCATTCTTTTCCTTTTGTGAATTTCCAGCCGCGGAATGTGATGGAGGAAAACTTAAACCCATTAACTTCCTTCCATGTATAGTCATGCCCTATAGAAATGCCGTAAAATCCTGTGGTTTTGGCTGTTTCAATTAAATTTTTCTGTGTTTCAGCTCCTGATATGCATTCTCCCCACAATTTTTTATCAGATCGCATTTCCTCGGGAACTTCGCTATCCGAAACGATATCCGAGATAACCAATCGGCCATGATTTTTCAGGATTCGATAAATTTCCTCAAACACTTTATGCTTTAAAATGGATAAATTTATAACACAATTGGAAATGATGACATCCACGGAATTGGAATCCACCGGGATATCTTCTAAAAGACCTTTTCTGAATTCTATGTTGGA
Source organism: uncultured Nitrospirota bacterium (assembly GCA_913051775.1). Taxonomy (GTDB): domain Bacteria; phylum Nitrospinota; class Nitrospinia; order CAJXCL01; family CAJXCL01; genus CAJXCL01. The sequence goes on from CAJXCL010000067.1 coordinate 6,516, forward strand.
ATACCCCAGGTTTTTTTCAACATATATCCTGCTTTTTTCAGCCTGAGACAGCATTTCGTCGGTCATGTCTATGCCAATGATCTTTCCGTTTTTTCCTGTGGTTTTGGCAGCAATAAAGCAGTCGATTCCGCCTCCTGAACCGAGATCCACCACTGTCTCACCTTCTTTGATGGATGCTTTGCTTACGGGGCTTCCACATCCGTAAGAAATCTTCAGAACATCTACAGGAATATGGGATACATCTTCTGCCTGGTAATTGGTGGGACAGCAAAGGGAAGGTTGTAAAGTTGACGCAGCTTTGGAATAAAACTCCTTCACATCCTCTCTTTTTACTTCTGTATTTTTTTCGATTGTTTGCATTTTGTATTTAGACTTTCCTGGGCTGCAGATAGACGTAGATTTTCAGGATTTTAGTTTGTTTTCTACTGACGCAACCTTTCCTTTTAAACGCCCGGTTGCTCTTTTCCTGTCATCAATCTTAATCGAAGTTGATACCCTGTCACTAAAGCGAGTCATGTTTAAGTGACATTTTTTTATAAGATCAAACACTTCCTTCGCATCTCCTTCAACGAGTGTCCCCATTGCATGAAGCTCATATTGCAATCCACTCTCTTTAATAATATTTATGGTTTTTGCAATATATTCGCTCAGACTTTTTCCTTCTTTATCTATAGGA
>CAJXCL010000068.1 GCA_913051775.1 uncultured Nitrospirota bacterium
TGTTAGAGAAATTCTGAGATATTTGATCGTTCTATTAAATTTATCTTTTAGCATACCTTGCAATCCACAGGGCCGCACCGCGACTGTAATGCCTTTAATGTGGCATTATTGCCACCAGTAGTTTAAAACTGAAACGTTACCCTATTGTAACAACCTAGACCAAGTCGGTAATTGTGTCAAGCCTTAATATTAGAAAAAAGCTATTATTTTACTTTTCTACACCAAGTCAGTTGTTGTGTCAAGCCCTTAATTGTTGGGAAAAAAGCTATTTTTATATTTTTCTTTTAAAATTGAATGTAAACTTTATTTAGATAGTAGTGAGCTGACATATAGAAAAATATAAAGTTCAGTGTATAGCGTAGAGTATAGATTTTAAAACATGCGTGAAGAACAGTTAAACAGCAGTTTATGTGCCAGGAGGGTTGAAAGTATTAATTATCGTTTTAAATCAAAAAGTTAATGTAAAAACAGCGATAATGCCTGCAGAGAAAACTGATTCATACTAAAACGATTAGTGTTTTACTGGAAGCAGGTGTTTTAATGCGCTTACATCTGATCCAAAAGTTCCTCAACTTTCTTTTTGTAGGCATCTTCAGTAATTAGATTTTGCTTTTGTAAGATCCTTAAGATAGAGGAGTTTTCCCTCGAGGATTCTTCGTTTACCAGGCTGTTCCGGCTTTTTCAATATATAACTCGAATGAAAAAACTATCGGAGACGTCTTTGACAAAAATGACACACTAATATTTAAGTTTGAGATTATTAATGGAACTCCCTACATAGATGATTTTGATTTAAAAACAGAAACAGAAAAGGATACAGTAACCAACTGGAAGCTTATCCCAGGTTCAAACCAGCAGTTTTATTTACAAAAAGGTTTTTTAGAATTACCCGAAAAATCAAAAACCATGATCGTGGCAAAATTGAAAAACTTCAAAGACAAAGAAAGGGACATTTATACTCAAGAGAAAAATAAAAACCCGGAACAGCCTAGTAAACGAAGAATCCTCGAGGGAAAACTCCTCTATCTTAAGGATCTTACAAAAGTAAAATCTAATTACTGAAGATGCCTACAAAAAGAAAGTTGAGGAACTTTTGGATCAGATGTAAGCGCATTAAAACACTAATCGTTTCAGTATGAATTAATATTCTCTACAGGCATCATCGCTGTTTTTACATTAACTTTTTGATTTAAAACGATAATTAATGTTTTCAACCCTCATGGCACATAAACTGCCATTTAACGACTCTTCATGCATGTTTTAAAATCTATACTCTACGCTACACGCTGAACTTTATATTTTTCCATATATCACCTCACTACAAAGCCTAAATATATTAAAGTCTATTTCTTTGACTTCAATCTGTGTAGGTGTTAATTTATTTTTACAAAATCATTTCACACATAGTCCTTTTTTAGACAATAATTTTTAAATTTGTCAGTAATATGTCACTACTAAAAGGTAAAGACTGTCAGAATGAAAGCCATCCTACCAGCTCTATTTTCCCTGATGGGGGAAAAAAAATAAAAGAAGAGACCGGTTTTTTTCAACGTTTCATCAGAGAGAAAACCCGGCGATGGATAGGTCTTGGGTTAATAGGTGTATTTGTTTTTCTCATTGCAGATAAATACATAAAGTGGTCGAATATAGAAGGTTGGGTGGGAGCGAATAGGATGATTTTGAAATTGAATGGAAAAACTCTGAGAGACAAAATCACTAATCCAAACGAATGGTTCCACAATATGCTTTTGGCCGCAAAAGAGGTTACTTTTGATTATTTTACTGATGATTATAAAGAGATTGCTATCCAAGTGTTTGCATTGCTCATTAAGAGCCACCGGGGCGTTATTCTTCAGATGAGGATTTTAGATCAAACAGGAATGGAGAAGATTCGAGTAAATTTCAAAGATGATAGGGTTGTAGCAGTGTCTGAAATTGATTTGCAGGATAAAAGTAGTAGATATTATTTTAAAAAAGCGCAAAAACTAAAAAAAGGCGAAGTATATATTTCCATGATTGATCTCAATAAAGAAAAGGGAGAAATAGTAGAACCACGGCAAGTGACCGTAAGATTCACTTCAAAAGTTTTTTTCGGGAAAAGTAATTTGCCAGGCTATGTAGTGGCAAACTTTAGGTTCCCCGAATTAATTAAGCTGGTTGATAACTTCTCGGAAGCAAATAGCAAAATTAGAATATGGAATGAGAAGACGAACGAGAGTGGGCAGATTGTTGAGAGACAGATTATCGGGAGTAATGAGCGGAGTAATGAGCCATGTCAACTATACAAATTTTATGGGGCAAAGGAGGATATTCCTTACTATGATAGTGCCTGCAAAGTACTTTCAAAGAGTGATGTAGCTTCTGTTAAGCTTCCCTTCACAATAAAAGGGCATCACTACACTGCAGAAATTTATAGCAAGATAGAAGAGATTATTGAGCAAAGCAGAAATAAAAACGTCCCTTTGTTCCTTGCCACAATTATAGTAGGAATATCAGCTTTGATGTTCAAAGGAGGAGAGTGGCGCAACAAGGCAATAAAAAGCGAACATCTCCTTCAATTGAGTAAGGAACTAAAAAGGGAAACATCATTCGTGCTATTGCTTCAGAAGGTAGCCGTCTCAGCAAATGAGTCTACAACCGTGGAAGGGGCTCTACAAACTTGTATCGACCTAGTTTGTGATCATACCCGCTGGCCGGTAGGGCATGTTTATATGCCAGCCAAAGATAATCCAAAAAAATTGATACCGACAGATATTTGGCATCTTGGCGGACATCAGGATTTTATAATTTTTCAAAAAGTTACTAAAGAAACTTCTTTTAATTTAGGGGAAGGATTGCCGGGGAGAGCTTTGTCCAGTGGCAAACCGGAGTGGGTCATTGATGTAACCAAGGATTCAAATTTTCCAAGAGCAAAATTGGCGGAAAATATCGGCGTTAAATCCGGATTTTCTTTTCCGGTTTTAATAGGTTTGGAGGCCGTGGGAGTGCTAGAATTTTTCTCCTCGGACGTTATTGAGCCGGATCATGAACTTATGAAAGTGATGGCAAATATTGGCACGCAGCTCGGACGAGTCGTTGAGCGCAAACAGGCTGAAGCAGCGCTTAAGGAATTTTCAAGAAAACTTGTCGAATCCCAGGAAAACGAGCGTAAAAGAATAGCTGCCGAGCTTCATGACAGCCTGGGGCAGAATTTGATTGTTATTAAAAATGAAATAAAGAAGTGTTTAAAAACCATCTCTGAAGATAATAGGGATAGTGAAACCTTGGAATTTACCTCTTCTATAGTGACGCAAACTCTCAATGAAATAAAGGAAATTGCATACAATCTCCGTCCACCACAACTTGACAAACTTGGGCTAAAAGATGCCATTTCATCCCAAGTTAAAAGGGTATTAAATACTTCGGAAACAGCTATATTCATGGAAATTGACACAGACGATGTTGAAATCCCACCCGACACTGAAATTAATATTTTTCGAATAATTCAGGAAGGAATTAACAATATCCTAAAACATTCCTCTGCAAGCGAAGCAATTATAAAGCTAAAAAAAGTAAAAGAAAATATTTATCTTGAAATTTCAGATAACGGTGAGGGGTTTGATAACAAAAAGGAGAAAAAACAGAATGCTGCCTTCGAAGGTTTTGGGCTAAAAGGAATAGCAGAGAGAGCAACAATGCTTGGCGGTACTTTTCAAGTAAATTCTAAAAAAGGGGTAGAGACAACCTTGAAAATAGTTATTCCAATTTGTCGAAGCAATGCCAGCACGAAAAAAGAGTTTTTTTCTTTTTAAATAAAGATTTATTATGATTAAATAATAATTTTCATTATAATCTGTTTATGAATATTCAAATATTAGTCGCTGATGACCATCCCATCTTTCGAAAAGGTTTAATTAGGACAATAAATGCTCATCCATCATTTAATATAATTGCTGAAGCCAATGATGGAGAGCAGGCTTTGAACAAAATTAAGGAATTAAAGCCAGATATTGCAATTTTAGATATTTCTATGCCAAAAATGTCAGGATTTGAAATTGTTAAAAAGATTCGAAACCTAAATTTAGATGTAAAAATAATTATTTTGACAATGTATTCAGATGAAGAATTTTTTAACCAGGCAATTGATTTGGATGTAAAAGGATATATTTCAAAGGAAAGCGCTGGAGAAGATTTAATAACAGCATTGGAACGTGTGTCAAATGGTAACTCTTATATTAGCCCGTTACTTTCTGACCATGTGATTAAGCTGGATAGGGAAAGGAGGTCTTTAGTTAAAGCCAAACCCAGTCTAAAAAATCTTACTCCTACTGAAAGACAAATCTTGAAATACTTAGCTGAAAACAATACGAGCAAGCAAATCGCTGGGGAATTATTTATCAGTTTTAAAACGGTAGAAAATCACAGGGCAAATATTCGTGATAAGCTAAACTTAAAGGGTTTAAATTCGCTTCTCAAGTTTGCCATTGAAAACAAATCGAGGCTATAAAAGATCTAATATTAGTGTAAATCTTATACTGCAATCGTATTTCCTCCGCTTATTATTTTAGCTTTTCCTATAGTAAAGCTCCCAATGCTTCCATGCGGGGCAGGCCCCCCATAAAAACTTTGCGCCATTCAATACCGCCCTTCCTGGCGCGGTTTTTATAAAGAAAAATTGAAAGTGTTTATCGAGGATTCCCTGTACCTTGTAGCAGGGGACTTCAATAGGACTAACCCTAAAAGAGGGTAGGACTACCTATTCAAAATGGGTGCTACTGTCTATTTACCTTTATACATTCATTTATTAAATTAAACAAAAGAAGTGCCCCGACCAGTTCTTATTGTTAAGCCATTGATGTTTTGTTGTTTTTCTTTTTGAACTGCCAAAGTCGGGAGTTTTTTTCTCTATAGAAAAAATTCTTTAGATATTATTTTTACATATAGCGATTTAAACCAATTGATAATTTTTGTTATATCTATCTCATGAATATACAAAAAATATTAGTCGCTGACGACCACCCTATCTTCCGGCAAGGTTTAATCAGGACAATAGAAAGTCACTCTTCATTTAATATAATTGCTGAAGTCAATGATGGAATGCAGGCTTTCAACAAAATTAAAGAATTAAAACCAGATATCGCAATTTTAGATATCTCTATGCCAAGTTTGTCAGGACTTCAAATAGTCAAAAAGGTTCAAAACCTTAATTTAGATGTAAAAATAATTATTTTAACAATGTACACAGACGAAGAATTTTTCAGCCAGGCCATTGATTTGGATATAAAGGGATACATCCTAAAGGAAAGTACTGCGGAAGATTTAATTGTAGCATTAAAAAATGTGTCCAACGGTGGATCTTATATTAGCCCGTCACTTACTGACTATGTGATTAAACTGGGTAGGGAAAGGAGGTCTTTCATTAAAGCCAAACCCAGTCTAAAAAATCTTACTCCTACTGAAAGAAAAATCTTGAAATACTTAGCTGAAAACAAAACGAGCAAGCAAATCGGTGACGATTTAGTGATCAGTTATAAAACAGTAGAAAATCACAGGGCAAATATCCGCGATAAGCTCAACTTAAAAGGTTTAAATGCGCTTCTCAAGTTTGCCATTGAAAACAAATCAAAACTATAAAAGATCGTGAAGATTCAAAAAACATTGTCTCTTAAAATACTTAGACCTTTTTATCTGCCTGAAGTTGAAATGGAGATCAAGTTGGAGAAAGAAAAGAGAAAAGAAAATGGAGGGTCAGGAAGTCTTGAGTCTCACTACTTTAAGCAGCTAAAGGCTAAATATCCAAAAATTGTTACAAACAACGAATTCTTCCCGCTTCTTTCTAAAATGCAAAGGAATATTAGTGAAGCGTATAACAGGTCAATTAGCCAGTTGTACCACAGAATTATTGTGAAGGAGGAACGCATTAGTACAGCCAAAGCATTAAGCGAAGGGCCTTATCGGGATTTTAAGTCCATTTTTAATTCTTACATTGCGCTTGGGCTTCGTCAAAAGATTCAAAGCAACTTTAGAAGAAAGGATCTCAAAGCGTCCAGGACAACGCTTCCTACCGTTAAATCTGATAGATTTCCAATTTCAATTTATAAACAGGTCTATAAGAATAGTGGTGGTTTTAAAATACACGAGAGTATAGATGGAGACTTTATAATTGAATTACCCTTGCTGGAATATTTTGTTACAGAAAAAAATAAAGGATTTTTTGTTGAAATAATTGAACCACCGACAATCAAGAATGTTCCGGTAATATTATCCACTAAACGACGGAAAAAGATGGAACAGTGGGTTAAGGGTAGAGGGACAAACGATGAGATCAGGCGTGTTGTGTCTGGTGAGTATAGAATATCCTGGCTTGAGGTAACAAAACGAACACGTGTTGGAAAACACGATGACTGGTTTGTAAACTTCTCCATTAGATATGATAAAAAAGAAGAAGGGATTAACCCTTCAGTTTTGGGAGGGATAGAGATAGGCGAACTTTGTCCTATTGTCTGTGCGGTTAGTAATTCACTTGAGAGGCATTACGTAAATAAAAGCGATATTATTGCTTTTAATAAAAGAGCAATGGCGAGAAAAAGAACTATTATCAGACAAAACGCGTATAAGCGGGCAGGTCATGGCTCAAAAAACAAACTTAAGTTGATAACTGTTCTTAGAGAAAGGAATGAAAGATATAGAAAGAGCATAATGTATAGATGGGCTAAAGAGATCGCAGAATTTTATAAAAGCAAAAATGCCGGGATAGTTCAGATGAAAAATCTTGATGGGATTAAAGAAAAAGAGACCTATTTTGACAGAGTTTTAAATACCTCTTGGAATTACAGTCAACTCCAACAAATAATTAAGAATAAGCTTATGGAGAACGGAATACAAGTTAGGTATCTATCATCCCAAAATGCTTCCGGAAAATGCCATGGTTGTGGTCATGTCAAT
>CAJXCL010000069.1 GCA_913051775.1 uncultured Nitrospirota bacterium
AACAATCCCTCTCGTGGTCGTGGGACCAAAAATCGGCAGCATAATATACGCACCGGTTGGGACATTATGATAAGCAAGCGCCTGCTCAAAGTCTTCATTGGCTTTTTTTATATTAAAAATTTTTCCTGCTGGATCAAACAATCCTCCAATACCTAATGTTGAATTGATCAGGAATCTCCCAAGGGATCTATCTACCTTTTCTTTATTGTTCTGCGCAGCACTGCTAACCAGGGCTATTGGTTCGGCCAAATTTGAAAAGAAGTTTCTTATCATTATTCTCACAGGTTCCGGAAATACTGTGCCATACTCTCGTGCAACCGGCTCCACGACATTATCATATAATTTATCATTAAAAGACCACACCAATCTGTTTAAAGGTTCTATGGGATCATATATTGCCTCATCTCCACCGTCGTCATCGTCATCAAAAAAATCGTCCTCAAGTTCTTTATTTGCCTCCTGTTCACCCGAATCATCGGGTGCGCTGACCACTTCCATGGATATATCAGGTTTATGTTTATCAACTTCTGAAAGTTCCCCAGGTATTATTCTTTCATTTGTGAAAAGATTTTCTGCAAAACCTTTTTCAGCTAACGTTAAAATAAAAACTAACTGAAATATAAGGATCGCAGAAAACCTGTATTTTGTTTTCATAAATAAATACCCCGACAGGTATAAATTAACCGCCTTTGGTGGAACTTTTTTAGACAAGATTAACTGGATTAACAAGATAAAAGCAATGACACGGTCATTGCACTCCAAAATAAATCCAGCCCACCCTGTTCATCCTGTCAAAAAAAAGGAAATTCCTATACTTATGAACCCAACTTATCCGATTCCACATTATTACTATTTTAAATTTTTTCTAATTTCTTTTTGAGTTTATTTACTAACTCCTCGTAAGAAGATTTATGAATTATCTTTTTAAACTGTGCCCGATAATTCTTAATCATACTCACGCCCTCGACAATAAAATCGTAGATCTTCCAGTCGTTGTCTAATTTGACCAGTTTATAATTAACCGGGATTTCATCATTATTTTTTTGTATAATAGTTTTTACTAGCGCAACGTTACCTTTCTTCTTTTCATCGATATAGATGATCTTCTCATCAGTGAAACTTTCTATTTTATTTGCATAGGAGTTTTCAAGTAGTTTTCCAAACAAGTCTATAAATTCTTTTTTTTCTTCCGCAGTTCTTTCTTTCCAATGTTTAGTCAGGGATCTTCTGGACATTTCGTAATAACTAAATTTTTTACTTATTACCTCCCTTAACAGGACTCGTCTTTCAGCCTTTTTTTCATTATTTTTCAAGTCCTCCCTGGAAACAATAACAATAATCGAGTCTAAGGTTTTCTTTACACCCTCAGTGATTTCCGATGCTTGGGCAGAAGGTAATTCAGGGAAGAACAACAAAATTATTGCTAGAACGGTAAAAATATTTTTTATTAGCTGGTGGTAAATTTTCATAATAACTTTCCCTTCTCCGCATAGCAGTGTTCAAAACCGAGCCTAACTCTGCAAATTTTACCAAAGATAGCAACGAAAAAATTAAAGTGATTCATTATAAAAATTCTAGCGAAAAAGCGATTAATTCTATCAACAATTTTCTATCTTTTCAACTATGTTTTTTCTTTAAAGAGAGGGATTGTGTTAAAAAAAATAGATATTTTTGACTTTAACCCATTATTTTGGTAAGTTCTCGAAAATTATATATATTATCCTGTAAAATTTATTTTTGTAGCTGCCCTACGTTCGGATTAAGGGTTAAACTCATGGATTCCCTTCTATTATATTATTATGATAAAGTTGTCCTGAGGCGGCCCTGGCTTTCGCTACTGTTTGTAGCCCTGATCCTTGTTTTTTTTGGGTTGCAGATAAGAAATTTTAAGCTGGATGCCTCCGCCGAATCTCTTGTCCTGGAAAACGACGAAGCCTTACGTTATCACCGCTTAATAAGCAAGGCATACAGTTCTAACGAATTCCTGGTCATTACCTATACTCCATTCGAAGATATTTTATCTGAAAATTCTCTCGCTGATTTGCAGGAACTACGCGATGAGCTGTCCCAATTGGAAAGGATAGAGTCAGTTGTCAGTATTTTGGACGTCCCTTTGCTAAACAGCCCTAATGTCAAAATCTCTAAACTGTCCACTGGTATAAGAACATTGCAAACGCCGGGTTTGGATAAAGAACTTGCTCGCAAAGAATTTTTGGAAAGCCCTATTTACCGTCAACTTTTGGTGAGCCTTGACGGGAAAACAACAGCCCTGCAAGTTATCTTCAATCGTAACGAAACATATTTTTCTCTCTTGAATAAGCGTACTCTACTTAAAGAAAAAAAACTGGAATCTGGACTGACTGTCGAAGAATCGGATGAGTTAAATGAAGTTATCAGAAAATTTAAAGAGTACCACGCCATAGCAATAGACAGAAAACGACAGGATATTGAAGCTGTTCGCAAAATCATGGACAAACACAGGAACAAAGCGGAGATGTTTTTAGGCGGTGTCCCCATGATTGTCGCGGACATGATCAGTTTTATTGAACACGATCTTGTTGTCTTCGGTTTTGGGGTTTTATGTTTTTTGATTTTAGCCCTCTTTTTTTTCTTCAGAAAACTGCGCTGGATAATTCTCCCCTTATCATGTTGTACCATCTCTGCTTTGGTAATAGTGGGTTTTCTTGGTTTTATGGACTGGCGTGTCACGGTCATATCGTCAAATTTCATTTCCCTGATGCTTATCATTACGATGTCTTTAACCATACACTTGATAGTGCGTTATCGTGATTTGCTTGCAGAAACCCCAAATCTGGATCAGAAAACTTTAGTCTTGAATACGGTGCGCCTTATGATAACGCCCTGCTTTTACACGGCAATCACAACCATTGTCGCGTTTTGTTCTTTGGTCGTCAGCGATATTCGCCCTGTGATTGATTTTGGATGGATGATGACCATGGGTATCACCGTGGCTTTCTCACTAAATTTTATTTTCTTCCCGGCAACATTGGTATTACTAGCTACGGAGAGAGCCGGATCCAGCGTCGACCCCACAAAAACATTAACCTTAGCCATTGCCTCATTTACTCAAAAAAACAGCAAGAAAATATTATTCTTTTCCATCGCATTAGCGGTATTTAGCGTAATAGGCATATCAAGACTTGAAGTCGAAAACCGTTTTGTTGATAACTTTAAAAGTACCACAGAAATTTATAGGGGCATGAAGGTCATTGACACCGAGTTGGGTGGAACGACTCCCCTTGAAATCATAATTGATCCTGAGAAAGAATTTTTTGAGTTCCTTAAAGAATTAAAATTAGAGGAAAAGGAAGAACTTGATAACGAATTTAAAGACGAATTTGAAGACGATGAAAAACAAGAGGAGCCAAATTACTGGTTTCATCCAGATATGCTGCTGAAAGTAGAAAAAATCCATGATTATCTGGACTCATTACCGGTAGTCGGTAAAGTGCAGTCTATTGCCACATCAGTGAAAATCTTCAGAACACTGAACGATGGGATAATGCCGGATGATTTTGACTTGGCTGTATTACGGAAGGAGATGATTCCAGAAAATGTCAAGAAGACCCTTGTGTCCCCCTACTTGTCCGAAGACGCAAACCAGGTTCGTATCACCATGCGCCTTGTGGAAACAGACCCGAACCTGAGGCGAACAGCTCTAATAAATAAAATAAACCGCTTTCTTGTGGAAGACATGAATTTTTCCGCGGAAGACATTCATTTTACCGGCATGGTGGTACTTCATAACAATATGCTTCAGAGCCTCTATAGAGCCCAAATTCTTACGATAGGTGCGGTTTTTTTCGCCATACTTATAATGTTTATGATTTTGTTTAGAAACTTTTATTTGTCATTGATCGCCATTATTCCCAACATACTTGCCGCGGGCCTGGTTTTGGGTATCATGGGATGGTTTGGAGTCCCCCTGGACATGATGACCATTACTATCGCGGCCATTACAGTAGGCATTGCTGTTGACCACGCTATTCACTACATACACCGATTTAAGATCGAGTTTATCAAAGAGCGTAATTACAGGGCTACGGTAAATTGTTGTCACGGCAGTATCGGTAAAGCCATTTATTACACGGCAATTACTATTACTGTCGGCTTTTCGATTTTAGCGCTGTCCGATTTCATTCCAACCGTTTATTTTGGACTGCTGACGGGGCTGGCAATGCTTGTAGCTCTAATGAACAATTTAACACTACTACCAATACTGATTATCATCTTTAAGCCATTGGGGAGAGAATCTGAAAAATTGGGAACTTAGGCAATTAACAATTGACAGTGTCCAATTAGCAATTTGTTCTCAATGTTGGATATCATATAAATTGATAATTACCTATGCTACTGTAACAGATTTAGCCAGAGAGCGTGGCCGGTCCACATTTCTTTTAAGAGTTGTTGCCGTGAAATAAGAAAGGAGCTGGGCCAATATTAGTTGTAAAAAAGGAGCAACATGTTTTTCAACTTTGGGTAAAACAATGTCTTCATTAAAAAGTCCGCTTTTCGAATCCTTCGGTTCAAAATGAAACCCTAAAACAAAGCCATTCCTGGCTTTTATTTCTTCCACTCCTCCCATGGTGAGTTCATAAAGCTCCCTGTCTTCTTTTGGAGGAACGAAGACCAAAGCATAATGGTCGGAATCTATCATAGCGATTGTCCCATGCTTTAGAAAGCCGGCTGGCATTCCTTCCGCATGAATATAAGCAACTTCCTTCATTTTAAGAGCCGACTCTAAAGCAATTGGATAATAAAGTCCTCTACCCAGGTAAAGCCAGTTTTTAATATGGCTATAACGCTTGGCTATTGTGTGGACAAAACCTGATTTTTCATTTAGTACCTGTGAAACATATTTTGGAAGTTCCTTCAACCCTTTTTCGATAATATTTTTCTTTGCAGGAGAAATGATTTTTTTGATGACGCCCATCTCCAGAGCAACCCGGTTAAGAATAATCATCTGCGCAAACGCTGCTTTTGTGCTGAGCACACAAATTTCAGGACCTGATCCCTGCTGAATGGTCTGGTCTACCAGTCGTGATATGGAAGAGCCAATCACATTGACAATTGCCGTGGAGCAAGCGCCTTTATTTTTTGCGTACTTCAAAGCATTCAGGGTGTCATACGTTTCACCGGATTGAGAGAGCGCCACAACATGAGCCTTTTTAGAAATTTCTCCCAGGTGTTTAAATTCGTCTGAACTGATGGCGGGAACAAAGCTTTGAGCCATGGAAGAAAAAACATATTCACCCAAAAGAGCAACATAGTAAGTTGTTCCAACTCCTAGCAGATAGTTTTTTTCGCTTTTTAATATTCGGCTGGCTGCCTTTTTAATATGTTTTTGATCAATATTTAAAGCATTTATGATAGCCTGCGGCTGCTCATAAATTTCTTTTAACATATAATGAGGATATCCACCTTTTTGGGACATCTCCGCATCCCAATGAATACGGGTAATTTCTTTTTCAATAATATTTCCTTGATTAAAATTTTTAACCACATAACTGTCTTTGGAAACTATGGCATATTCAAAATCATCCAGAACAATAGAATTTTTTGTAAAATCAATAAAAGCGTTAGAATCAGAACCGATGTAATTTGCATCATCGCCAATCCCTAAAATCAGGGGGCTTTCCTTTTTTGCGCAATATAGTCTATCCGAATCAAAAGTAGTAATCATTGCAATAGCAAAAGTACCTTCCAATTTATTGAGCGTCTTTAAAAAGGTTTTTTCCACATTACCGGTCGTGTTATAAAAATCTTCCAAAAGATGGGCAATAACTTCTGTATCTGTTTCCGACAAAAACTTGTGCCCTTTTTTAGCCAGTAGATTTTTTAATGCGCGGTAATTGGATATAATGCCATTGTGGACACAGGCAAATTCTTTATGGCAGCTCAAATGAGGATGTGTATTGGCCTTTGTTACTCTGCCGTGGGTTGCCCACCGTGTGTGCGCAATGCCAACAAATCCTTTTGATTTTGTGAGTTTTTCTCCCTCGTTTACCTCGTCAACAGAGCCGATATTCTTTTTAACGGTTATCTTTCCTCTCCCGTTTAAAACAGCAACCCCACAGGAATCATACCCACGGTATTCGAGATTCCTGATACTTGCCACCAAAGGATTTGAAATATTTTGTAGACCAATTATGCCGCTAATACCACACATATTACTTCGGATACGAATGGTTATGAGGAATTACCTTACCAGAGGGTATGATTGTTCCTGCCAACAGTGAATTACTTGTACCGATGGTTACGTTATCTCCGGCAAATGTCCCAAGTTTTTCACAATGAGAATCGACCTTCTTTCCATTTATTTTAGCTTTGACTGATTTTCGATTATCTATATGGTTAATAGTCATAGTTCCGGAGCCAAAATAGATATTATAGCCCAAAACACTATCACCGATAAAAGAAAGCCGTCCCACATTTGCTTTTTCAAATAAGATGCTGTTTTTTAGTTCAACTCCATATCCAATAACAGAATCGGCGCTAATAGACGTATATTTCCTAACCAGTACATTGTTTCCAATGAAACTCCTTTTTCCTATATAACAAGGCCCCTCCAATATGGTGCCGGACCTTATTTCCACATCTTCATCTATAAACACGGGACCGTCAATTTTAACATCTCCTTTTAAATTAACCGATTCAGCTATTGTTGCTTTCCGCCATGTGTCCATAATTACTTTATTCGCTTTTAAAATATCCCATGGATAAGCGATGTCTATCCAGTCTT
>CAJXCL010000070.1 GCA_913051775.1 uncultured Nitrospirota bacterium
GGAGATATGGTAATTGCCCAGTCTCTCTTTAAATTTATTAAGACACGGAATCAGCGCGCTGAGATCGATGTTATTGCCCCTGACTGGACGGTTCCTCTACTAACTCGTATGCCTGAAGTGAACAATACTATCCCTTTGCCGCAAGTACATGGAAAATTATTGCTCGGTTTGCGAAGGCGTATCAGCTATGATTTACGAAAGCAACAATACGGCCACGCCATTATATTACCTCGTTCTTTTAAGTCTGCTATTATTCCATTTATTGCCCGTGCCAAACGTAGAACCGGTTATTTAGGAGAAATGCGCTGGGGGCTGTTGAATGATATTAGAAAACTGAATAAAGAGACAATGCCCCGCACAGTAGATCGATTCATTTCTTTAGCTCTGGAGCTTGGTGATGGGATGCCATTTGAAGTGCCCTTCCCTTCCCTTATGGTTGAACCTCAAAATATTTCTGCAATCCTTGCCCGCTTAGGTGAACAAGTCCCTACCTCACCCATATTAGGACTTTGTCCGGGTGCAGAATACGGGTCATCAAAACGATGGCCTGCTAAATGTTTCGCCGAAGTAGCTAATGAAAAACTTAAAGATGGTTGGCATGTCTGGCTGTTCGGATCAGAAAAAGATACTGCTGCCACTACTGAAATACTGACAATGACGCAAAATCACTGCTTGAACCTTGCCGGAAAAACAAGTCTTACTGAATCTATTGATCTGATGTCTTTAACTAAAGCCGTGGTCACTAATGATTCAGGTTTGATGCACATAGCAGCCGCATTAGAAAAACATACTATCGCTATCTATGGTTCGTCAGACCCAAAACAGACACCACCGTTAAACGATAAAGCAAATATTTTATATTTAGATTTATCCTGCAGTCCATGTTTTAAACGCGAATGTCCTCTCGAACATTTGAATTGTCTTAATGACTTAAAACCGGAAATGGTATTGGATGCGTTACCTAAAATAAAAGATTAGATTGTATAACAGGTTGGTCTGGATAAAGAAATCGCTCTCATTTTCTGAATTTGCTCTAGAAATCCATGACTTCATCCAGTCTCTCTTTTTTGTCCAGTTTCTTGCTGCTTTTTATGGCAGATGAACCTTGTTTTGTAAATATTGTAAAGTATCACTTGATACTTTTAGCTGTAATCAATAAGCTATATGCATGTTTTACCCAAGAAAGCTTTTGAAAACATTGGAATACCATATAAGTACTGGGGAAATTATTGTCCTGACTGGTATGCGACGGGTAGGGAAAACTACTCTTTTTTTGCTTCTCTTTGAAAAAATTCCAAGCAGCAACAAAGTTTTTATTGATCTAGAAAATCCACTTGATCAGCGCATTTTTGAAGAAAAAAATACGTCAATATTCTTGCAAATCTAAAAGAATGCGGGTTGAATCCTAAAGGTAAAATGTATGTTTTTCTGGATGGAATTCAAGCTAAACCGGAAATGGTGAGAGTTATTAAGTATTTGTGTGATTATTACAAGATTAAATTTTTCCTCAGCGGTTCGAGCTAGTCTTTATATAAAAAACCTTTTCCCTGAAAGTTTAATAGGTAAAAAATTTATTTTTGAGATTTTCCCATTAGTATTTGAAGAATTTCTACTTTTCAGAGATAAAAATGGAAAATTTGGACCATCTTTAAATCAACAGAACAAAAATAAAAACCAAACCTTCTACGAAAGTACAAGAAAGTTCTATGATGAATATCTTGAGTATTGCGGCTTTCCTGAAGTTGTTTTAACCAAGCAAAGTAAAAATAAAATTTTGAAAATTAAGGATATTTTCAAATCCTATTTTGAAAAAGACGTTAAAAATTTGGCTGCTTTCAGTAAAATTAACTCTTTCAGGGATTTAATCCTGCTGCTTGCGCACCTAAATGGAGAGAAACTTGACATCACCAGACTCTCCTCAGAGATTGGAGTATCAAGAATGACGGTCTACTCTTACCTCTCCTTTTTAAAAGAGACCTATTTTATTAGACTTGTTTCTCCTTTTTCGCGCAATGTTAATCGAAAGATAAGCGGCACTAAAAAGGTTTATTTCTGTGATCATGGAATAGCAAACCATTGTGTGAGGGTTGATAAGGAGCGCCTGTTTAAAAACTGTGTATTCAATAATTTAATAAAACTTGGCAGGGTCAACTACTATCAAAAAAGAAGTGGCGAAGAAATAAACTTTATACTTAACAAACGGATAGGTATTGAAGTTAAAATGATGGGGTTAGAGAGCAATTTAAGAAAACTTAATAAAATCTGCAAAAAAATTGGCCTTAATTAGTCCTATTTCATAAGCAATGAGTATATGGAGAAAAAAAATTTTATTCCCGCACTAAACATTTAAACCTAAATATAAATAAATGAGAGGGTTGGTTATGAAAAAAAAAATTAATATAGAAGGGATGACCTGCGGTCATTGCGTCGGGAGGGTTAATAAAGCATTATCGGCTATTGATGGCGTAAGCGAGGTGGATGTAAACCTTGATGAAAAAATGGCAACGATAACCATGGAAAGAGAAGTTTCTGACGAACAATTTAAAACAGAAATAGAAGACACCGGATATAAAGTTGTAGAAATTGAAAGTGTTTAGTGAGCGCATTCCTCGCGGCTTTGCTGCGGGGAACTTCAATCGGTATAATAATACATTTTGTCGCAGAGAACGCTGAGAGCGCCGTATGGCAGGGGCACAACCACAATTCGGTATGGAAAGCCAAATCGGACGGATTCCAAAGTAAGACCGCCTGAAGGGTTGATGTCAAGGCTGGCAGAGCTATGCTCAGCTTTACAAAAAAACACAATTTTACAAATTTACAGTGCAGAGTATAAATTATATCCTATATGCCCTAAGTTCAACCTGGAACCGGAAATAAAATCTACATAATTTAAATAATTACTAATGATAATATTTGAACATCCTGTTTTTGATGGAACCAATGGAAAGATCGACGTAAGATCATTATTTCCCGATTCAAGAAGACCTCTTAAGGTTGAAATTGGTTTTGGGAACGGAACTTTCATATATGATAAAGCACGGGCGGAACCTGATACTGATTTTATCGGCATTGAGTTATATCACAAAGGAATACGGTCTTTAGCAAATAGAATAAAAATATCCCACATAAAAAATATCATTATTATTTACGCGAATGTAAAAAAAGTCCTTGCTGATTCTATCCGGGATAACGAGTTGCTCGAAGTATTTATCAACTTTCCTGATCCATGGCCAAAAAAAAGACACAAAAAGAGACGATTGATTAATGTTGATTTTACCCAATTAATCTATTCAAAACTTATAAATAAAGGTAAGGTTTATTTAGCCACAGATTCGAAAGATTATCTCATGGAAATGCTTGTCTCCTTTGAGGGTAACCCGGGGTTTAAAAATCTGGTGGGTCGATTAAAATACTCGGAAAAAACGCCTTATCCAAGCACTACGAAATACGAGGAAAAGTCTTTAGCTAATGGAGAAAAAAATTATTACCTCCAATACGAGATCCAAAAGTAAACCCTTATTAAAAACTCTTAGTGATTTTATTTAAAAAAAGAGACACAGCAACTGTCACCAAAGCGCGCAGTTGATCACAGGAAAAAAGGGTGTAAAGATTGCGGCTAACTATTTAATAAAAAATGGATATAAAATAGTAGATAGAAATTACCATTGTAAATTTGGATAAATAGATATTATTGCTCTGAAGGGAGACATCCTGACGTTCATTGAAATCAAAACCCGGAGCTCAAGGGAATACATTCCTTCCGAGTTCGCTGTGACAAAAAATAAGCAGAGCAAAACCAAGAGAAGCGCTGCCCACTACCTTGGAAAGCATGGCATTGAAAATCGTGACTGCCGTTTTGATATAGTTGCTATTACAAGGGAAAAAGGACATTCTTCTTTATAAAAACGCTTTTTTGTAAGGACAAATATTATTATAACGGCTCTCAGATAAACTCAATAATTTTTTTGATTAGGTCCTCAGGATTATCGCTTATGTTACTCGGTCTTACAGTTTTTTAATGACCAACGACACACACCCCGTCGCCGTAGGCAACACCTTTCTCAAGAAGGAAATTTAAAAATAAGGCTGCCAGAAAAAAGCAATGGATAACGCTTTAATGTTGTTCTCAACTTGCAGGTCTGCCTTCTACACATAAACTGCTCCTACATTTTATAACCCACCTTCACTACTTCTCTTAATGTGGCTCTGACGTCCCCAAAACCGATATAATCCCTGACAATTACTTTCAAAGGAAGGAATTCTTTGTTCCCCCAAATCAGTACTTCCCCTCGTTTTGTTTTAAAAATTTCTTTTGGAACTTTTATGATTAAAAAATATCCCTCGCTATCCTCAATATTTTCTTCATTCTTAAATTTCAGTTCCTCTTCCCTCGTCCCAACATGAATGAGAATTTCCGATTCGTTCTTTTCCGGAATCGCATGAATAAGAAAGTCTTTTCCCTTTTGGATTTCACCGTAATAAGAGGTTCTAAAATTGTAAAGGGTAGAGAGAATATCGTAATAAACTATGGGTAACGGGATAGGTTCTGACTTCTCTTCTGTGATTTTGCCTTTTTTAGTTTTAGACCATGATCGTATTCTGTTTTCATAATCAAGGGATGTAATAGTTTTTTCCTCCCTTTCCTTATAAATTATGTTTTTCTCAAACAAGTATGGTTGGAGTCCAATATCTTCTCCAACCATTTTCATATGCGACATGTAGAAATGCTTTACATAACCTGTGGTAAAGCCAATAAACCCTTTTGTTTCCGCCGTTAATCTGGCAACGCATCCGCCTTTGTATTGTTGAAATATTGTGATCCCTTCTGCCGCATGTTTGAACCATAAAAAGCTGATGTCATAAACCAGTTTTTCTCCGTCAAAATCTGATATAGTTTTGATGCCTGGTCTGTCATTTAATTGTAATGGATCGGCTGAATTTAAATTCCCCGCAACCGCAGACACCCATAACAAAAGACCGCTTAATATTGCTAAAGTAATACTTTTATACATAGCACATAACCAATTGACATAAAATAACTTAATATTACATTAAATAGAGCCAAAATTTCCATCTAAGTTAAACTATCTCAGTTGTCCGCTAGAAATTTTTTCCACATTACCGTTACTTAGCTGAATCAGCAAGTTCCCATTTTCATTAATATCTTTTGCTAATCCGAAGATTAATTTCAGTCCCCGGCATGGAGTGACTTTTTCCCACAGAGTATGATTATTCTCACGCTAAAATTTCATTATATTTTTATTGCCCTCTTTCAGGAAATCGGAATAATTTTTTTCCAGATAAAAGATTAGAGAAGAAAGGAACTTTTCTCTATTAATGTCTATTCCTGCCTCAATCATCAAAGAAGTTGTACCGGAACGCAAATTCTCTGAAAACTGCATCCTTTCACTATTAATATGGACTCCGATTCCCAAAATTACAAATTTAATTCTGTTAAGTTTAGACACTGATTTAGTTAAAAAAGTCTCAAATTTTTTTTCCGTTAATCAGCACATCATTGGGCCCTTTCAGAAAAGGTGACAGGGATGTTCCATTTTGGATGGTTTCGAGCTCAGCCACTTCACCCAAAATGGTCAAAAAATAAATTTTGGAAAGAGGGATTAAAGGCCGCAAAATTAAGGAACAATAAGGAGCTGTTTTTCAGGGGAGTGCCATTTCGACTGAACCGGCCTTTCCCTTTGGTTTGTTTCTCAGCTAAAACAAGGGGTCCTTCCTGCTTCCCCTCTTTAGCAAGTCTTTTCGTGTCATTATTGCTAGATCCAATTTCTTCATAAAAAACAACACTTTTCCAGAACATTTCGGTTGTAAGGTTGGATTTAAAATTCTGTATAGAAAACAATTTAAACGCCTTATCAATGATCAATTAACAACGATTAATTTAATTGATAATCGTTAACTGTTAACTTTAGTGATGATCTTCTATAATATTTCATCAACTATGTTCATAGTATTAAAAGGGACATGCTCTCCGGAACGCGACAGAAGCTTCAGGTGGGTTTTTAAATACCGTAGACCTTCTATTGTATCAATGTCGTAATGAACAGGGAGAAGTGATAGTTTTAGGTTGTGTTTTTTTATTAATTCTTCTGTTTGCAATAGGACTTTGTTGCTGCCCCACTCCACAGGAGAGAATACTGGAAGCACTTTTTCCTTAAAACCAATGAGGTAATAACCTCCGTCTATAGAAGGCCCTATAACCAGGTCAGCATTATTCAGGTCAATAAAAGCCTTGCTTATATATTCTTTTGGCAAAGCCGGGCTGTCCGTTCCTATAACTACAACCCTAAAAAATCCTTTATTAAAAAGGTCATGAAACGAGTTTGCCATCTTTTTCCCAAGGTCGACTCCATTCTGACAATTCAATTGAAACGGTAAACCATCGATAAACTTCTCAAATACATATTTTTTTTCTATCGGAAGAAAATAAATGATTTTTTCCACATTATTTATCTCACTCATCAAAGAAATTGAATCTTTAATCATTGCTTCCTGAAGACGGGCAGAATTTTCGGGTGTGATTTCCGGCTGTAATCGTGTTTTAACCTCACCAGCAATTGGCGCTTTTGCAAATAA
>CAJXCL010000071.1 GCA_913051775.1 uncultured Nitrospirota bacterium
TAAGAAAGCTTAATGATAAAACAGGGATGAGATATCGACTTCCTACAGAAGCAGAGTGGGAATACGCGGCAAGGGAAGGAGGCAGACTGGTGCGGTTTGGTACAGGCAAAGATACGATAGGACCCGATGAAGCTAATATTCCTACAAGTTCAAATCCAAGATCTAAAGAGCCCTATGTTCGTTCCGGTGTTTATAGAAAAAAAACTGTGCCGGTAAAAAGTTTTCCCCCGAATTCTCTGGGATTATATGACATGTCCGGCAATGTGTGGGAGTGGGTACAGGACTGGTATGATGAAGACTATTACAGGAACAGTCCTAAGAATAATCCTACAGGACCGGAGAGTGGCGAATACAGGGTTCTTCGTGGTGGCTCCTGGTACATTCTACCGTTCGACATGCGGGCGGCGTTCCGGTACTGGGGTAGGCGGGGCATACGGGAAGTTACCTTTGGATTTCGCGTAGCCCAGGACAAATTCCAGGTTATTGATGAATTAAAAACCATGGCTAGTGATATTTCCAAATCTGAAGAGGAAAGAAAGATAGCAGAAAGAAAAAAAACAGGGGATGAGCGAGGAAGGGCTGAGAAAAAGGATAGGCAGTTTGAGGAAAAACAACGTTTAGCTCAAGACAGAGAGCGGAAAAAAATTAAAGAGAAAAAACCAAAAGGGATGGTATTCATAAAAGGCGGTTGTTATCACATGGGAGATTCCTTCGGGGATGGGAATGGTGATGAGACACCGGTTCATGAGGTCTGCGTGGATGATTATTATTTGGGAGAGCATGAAGTGACAGTAGGAGAATTCAGAGAGTTTGTAAATGAGACTTCTTATAGAACTGACTCAGAAAACATAGATGGTTGTTATTACTGGACCGGATTTGAATGGAAAAAAGACAGGAAAAAATACTGGGATGACCCAGGTTTTCCTCAAACAGACAAAAATCCGGTTACATGCGTGAGCTGGAACGATACAAATGAGTTCATGAAATGGAGAAAAAGAAAGACGAACTTTGATTATCGTCTTCCCACTGAAGCGGAGTGGGAATATGCGGCACGAGAAGGAGGTAGAATGGTAAGGTTCAGCACAGGTAAAAACACGATAGGACCCAATGATGCTAACTTTGATGCAAGTTCAAAATTTGAGAAGCCTTATTCACGGTCCGGTGTTTCTAAAGATAATCCTGTGGCAGTCAAAAGTTATCCCCCTAACTCTCTGGGGTTGTATGATATGTCTGGAAACCTCTGGGAATGGGTATCCGACTGGTATGATAATGACTATTATAGCAACAGTCCTAAGAATAATCCTAAAGGTCCATCAAGCGGTTCTATCCGGGTGGGGCGGGGTGGTTCCTGGGACAACGAACCATGGTACGTTCGTACAACTTATCGCGGGGGGTTCGATCCGTCGTGCTGGAAGCTCCACATGGGTTTTCGTCTTGCCTTTGGGCTTTCGGACAGAACCCCGGTGAAATAATTTCTAATTCATGAGGTGCTTTGTATTATACATATGTATTATTAAGTAAATCAGATGATAACCAATACGTTGGGCATGCCAGGAATTTTAAATTAAGATTTAAGCAGCATAAAAAAGGCAACGTACAGTAAACAAGGCATCGGAGGCCTCTTACGTTATTATATTACGAAGCTTGCCTGAATAAAGAAGATGCTCTGAGACAAAAGAAGTACTTGAAGACCTATTATGGGAAGATGTTTTTAAACAAAAGGCTCAAATCTTATTTCACAGGGCAGGGCTAAAATTTTTTTATCTTTTTACATTTTGAATTTTTTTTGAGTAAAATGCTGTACTTTAATATTACCCCTCTTTTGTCTCAAGATTGTTATTTGATTTTCCACCTTAGCAGGTGGTCTAAGTTTTGAGGTTTAATGTTTTCATGAAAGTGATCAGTTTGTCCAAGTTTAGCGGAATCCTATTAATATTATCATCCTTTTTTCTGACAGGAACGCTTGTTACTGCCGAAGCAGCCGATCAGTCGTCACCGGATTATGGGGAGCAGTTTAAGGATTATAAAGATATGGTTTTAATCAAAGGGGGTTGTTATGAAATGGGAGATTCCTTTGACGAGGGGTTTGTTAATGAGAAACCGGTGCATGAGGTATGTTTAGATGACTTTTATCTTGGTGAGCATGAGGTAACCCAGGAAGAGTGGGAGGAAGTAATGGGAAACAACCCATCTTACTTTAAATATTGTGAAAAAGATTGTCCTGTAGAATCGGTATCTTATGATGATGTTGAGAACTATATAAAGAAGTTGAATGAAAAGTCCGGACAGAGATTCCGGCTTCCTACTGAGGCGGAATGGGAATATGCGGCACGCGAAGGAGGAAAAAAAAGAAGGTTTGGTACAGGCAAGGATACCATTGGGTCTGATGAGGCAAATTTCGATGCGGATCACCTATTCAAGCAGGACTATTCCAAGGGTGGAGTGTATAGAAAAAAGCCTCTTCCTGTAAAAAGCTTTGCGGCGAACGCGTTGGGATTATACGATATGGCCGGCAATCTGATGGAATGGGTGGCCGATTGGTATGATCGAGATTATTATAAGAGAAGTCCCCGAAAAAATCCAAAAGGGCCATACACCGGTCCTTACCGAGTTATCCGGGACGGTTCCTGGTTCTACAGATCGAAGACCGCACGGGCTACTAACCGGTTGGGACACGAGGAGCATCTATTTAACAGCCAACTCGGATTTCGTTTAGCCCATGACCAAGAATATCTACAGTTTTCTAAGTCTGTATTTCACTGAACGTCCAACTCGGACTTTGCGCAGCCATGACAAACTAACCCAGCAGAATGCAGCGGGGATTGCGTTCGCTAAACACTTTCATTTGGCAATGAGGCTGGGTCTTGAAAAATTAGATTTCTGTTTTATTTTAGAAATGAAAAAAATTGTTACTGTACTTTTATTAATGGTCATTCTTTTCTCTGGCTTGATTGTTTCAGCAAAAGAAGACCTTTACTCTAAACTTGGTGTTAAACAACTTAAAATAGAACCACTTGCCCCGGATTTTACCCTTAAAAATTTGGATGGAAAAGAAATTAATCTTAAAGACTTTAAAGGTAAGACCGTTCTTCTCAACTTTTGGGCTACATGGTGCGAACCCTGTTTAGAAGAGATGCCGGCCATGCAAAAAGCATATAACACGCTTAGAGACAAAGGATTTGTTATTTTGGCTGTCTCTATTGACCGGGACAGCAGAGAGAAAAATGTAAGAGCCTTTGCTAAAAAATTTGGCCTGTCCTTTCATGTTTTGTTCGATTCAAAACAAAGAGTACGAGATAAATATTTCAATAACGCATTGCCAACATCCTACTTGATAAATACTAAGGGAAAATTAAAAGGCTTTATTGCAGGGGCAAGAGATTGGGGAAGTAATGATGCCATAGCATTGATAAATAATCTTATTCATAATACGGACTAATATTAAAGCTCAGGTTGCCCGAAAACGTAGAAATGCGATAATTTGTCATCCTGAATTCATTGTTGTGTTGCATAATTATTGCTCTAAAGTTAAAAAGACATTATGGTTTTAGGAAGGAACGGCAGACATATAGAAAAAAACTTTACTTTTTATCCCACATATTGTGTGCTTAATTGGTTGCGCCGCAATATAGCTCATTGCATGTGGTAGTAAATAACGTTAGACTTTGCTAATAAATTTTCTGTTACCTAAATGTAACATCGACGCATATTCTCCCCAAAGCCATTATTCTATATAATTCCTAATAAATCAATACAGTAGGAGGTAAGTCTGTTGAGGGTGGCATAGAAATTGCATTCCATTCAATAATATTAATTTTTCAGAAAAAGAGTTCTTTACACTATATTCATGTCTTCTTTGGGTTTGATTGGAAAGTGGGATAAATTTATCTTAACTTCTCATCACTATACAAACTTTATACAAGGGGGAGTATAATGTTAAAAGATAGAGTTTCAGTTAACCAAACAAAAATATATGGATTGGTTCTTTTGAATTTGTTTATCCTGTTCTATGTACTAATGTCCGTACCTGCGAGAGCTGATCATGAAGAACAAAATCTTACTATACTTTATACGGGTGCTGTTTGGGGGGAAGTAAAACCTTGTGGATGCAATGAACCGGAAAACCTGGGAGGAATCCTGAGGCGGGCAACGGTTATTGAAAAGGAACGGTCTGCTAATAAAAATGTACTTCTTCTTGATGCAGGTGATCACTTCAAAGAAACAACAGATCAGGGGAGATTAAAAGCAGAAACTATTCTAGAGGGGTTGCTTGAAATGGATTATGATGCGGCACTTTTGGGAGAAAAAGATTTTATTTATGGTGAGGAAATTTTAAACAAGGGATTGTTTCATCGTTGGGTTCTCACCAATGTTGAGAATAAAAACCTGCGTCCGGGAAAAACAGTAAAGTACTTTTTAAAAAGATTAGATAACGGAACTATAGTAGCCATTATTGGACTTATGGGGCCGGAACTCCTTCATACTAAAGGACAAACAAATGTTAAGGTAAAAGATCCAGAGATTGAATTAAAAAAAATATTGTGGGAACTTAAAGTTAACGGTGAAAAGACTGGAGAAGAACCGGATATTATCGTGTTGCTGACGCACATGGACAAAGATAAGGCAAAAGAGTTTTTAAAATACAATGAAGTCGATATTGTAATAAATGGACATCTGGATGAAGCGAAACTTATAATTAATCCTGAATTAGAGGGAAAAAAGATTATGGTTCATCCTCGAGATAGAGGTCAGTATTTAGGGAAAATTTCTGTAGTCATGGAACACAAAAAAATTAAAGAAATATCCAATGAATATATTAGACTCGATACTAAAATTAAGGATAGTGAACGGTTGCAAGCTACTTATTACAAATATGATAAAAAAACAAAACAGGTTTTTCAGAAATGGCTGCAGGATACGAAAGAGGCGGAAAAAAGAATTTTTATTGACAGTATTGCCTGCAAAATGTGTCATAGATATGAATACTATCTCTGGAAGAAAAGTAAACATTTCCATTCTTTTCATGAATCGCTAAGAAAAGCCAATAAAGTTTTTGATCCCGAATGTCTCAAATGTCACACCTCAGGATTTAAGCAAAATGGGGGGTTCATGTCGGTAAACATAACGCCAAGATTGGCAGATGTTCAGTGTGAGGCTTGTCATGGTCCAGGCATTGAACATATATTTGCGATCATGCGAGGGAATGTAGCGGAAAAGAGTAGACAACACAAAACTTACCAAAGACTTACTGAAGAGAGTTGTCTGAAATGTCATACTAAGGCAAACAGCCCCGAGTATAAATTTGGAACTTATTGGGAAAGAATAAAACATTAATTTACCTACTGCCCTTTACCTTTTCTCTTATCTTTACATCCGAGACGTTTGATCTCTTTACCGGACAGGAAGGCATGAGCTTCTTTAGAGTGAATGGTATCCCCTTGGAATTATTGGAGTATTGAAAACATTTTGTGAAATTCAAGCATTCTAAAGATACTGGCTTGTTTTCTGGAAACCAATGATCTCCATTTCCCATTAAGTTAAACCGCATTTTATTTTCATTCGCCAAGTCATAGACCTTAACTAAATTCTACAAAAATAGAATGATCGGAATATAGAAATCCAGAATTATTGCTTTATATTTACTCTTTGTGTTCGGCATTAATTCAGTGTAAACTTTAAAAGATTTTTTGTTTTCTGCCAGGATGGAAACCCTATTTAATTTAGGTAAAGCTATGCTCTGACCATCCCCCTGGCCTCAATTCTTCGGGTGGTCTTCCTTTGGAATCCGTTCAATCAGGGTTTCCTTCCGAATTGTGGCTGCGGCCCCTTAGCCGCTTCATGTTATATACTTGTTCTTAAAAGAGTTTCATATTAAAATTTTTTGAAATATCAGATAATTTATAAAGGCAACTATGTTTTCTCAATGCTCTTCATATATAAACAGACAATTAAACGCCCGAATGATAATATTTTTACTAATTTTAACGATTATAATGATATCCCCTCTTTTACTTGAACAAACTTATGCCTGGAATACCAGCACTCCTGTTTCGAAAGTACTTGAAGATTTAGGAGACCCATTGGCTGATCATGCAATTGAATATACAGAGGCGATGGTTCAAAGAGGAAAAGATATCGTTTTAAAAGGTCAAACGATAGGGCCGGACGGCAGCTTGTCTGAGAAACAGTCTGTTTATTTTGTTTGTACTGATTGCCATAATATAAAAAGAGAAGACCCTGACCCGAGATATAGCGATCCAACCGCTCGATTATCTTATGCAAAAAAAAATAATCTCCAATTTTTACCTGCCACCACACTCTATGGAATGGTCAATCGTACCAGTTGGTTTAATGATAGTTACATCTTATTATACGGCGACACAATTTTGCCCGGGCATAAAAATTTGAGAAAAGCCGTTCAAATTTGTTCTGAAGTGTGTTCTTCCGGACGTAGATTAAAAAAATGGGAACTGGATTCACTTATGGCTTATTTCT
>CAJXCL010000072.1 GCA_913051775.1 uncultured Nitrospirota bacterium
TTCATGCAAAACAAAATTTGTGATATCCACAATGTTGTTAATGGATCTAATATTGATAGAATTCAATTTATCCACCAGCCATTGCGGAGAAGGACCTACTTTAACTCCCTGGATGACCCTAGCTGAATAGCGCGGACACAGATGTTCATTATGGATGACAACCGACGTCGCCTTTCCGATATCCTTTCCTTCCTCTTTTACAGTACAGTCAGGGTATTTCACCGGACACCCAGTAAGGGCAGATACTTCCCTTGCTATTCCAATGAAACTAAGGCAGTCAGGTCGGTTTGGAGTTACATTAATCTCCAGCAAAGCATCGGACTTGCTTTTTTCTTTCAGGTTTTCAACTTCCAATCCCGCGAGAGTTAATTTGTTGGAGAGTTCTTCGGGAGAAAGATCAAAACCAATGTATTCTTTCAGCCAGGAACAATTAATATTCATAGCCCAACATTGTAATCACAGCATATAATAATGTCAAACCGGCTTTTGTTTCGGCAGTGGAACCAAAGTTGATTTTAAGTAAGCAGATTTTATCGAACTGTTAAGGAGTATCAAGAGAACCAATAATAGATTGAATTTCCTGCTTTTGTTTTTGTTCAGGGTCTAATCTTAATGTTTGTTGAAAATAAAACATTGCTTTTTTGTAGTCCTTAAGATGGTAATAATAAATAATAGCTATATTACGGAAACAAACAGAACAGTCCTGCTGAAGATGAATAGCCGCTTTAAACATATCAATTGCCGTGTCATGCTCTTTTTTGTCCATATAAATATTGCCAAGATTTATATAAGCTTCTGGCAAGTTTTTATTTAATCGCAATGCGATTGAGAATTCCTTTGCTGCTTTATCGAGATTTTTCCACTCATAGTAAATAGTACCGAGGTTATAGTGCGATTCAAAATAAAAGGTGTTAATGTTATTGGCCTTTTCATAAGCTGTAACAGCTTTCTCTAACATCCTTTCGTAATAATAAGCCCTGCCTACATTGAGATAAGATTTAACATGATGAGGCGATTTTTTCACTGCGTCTTCCCATAGCGAAATTGTGTTATTCCAAACACTATTTCTCTGGACAGTTAAGATAGAAAACACTATCAACATAGTGAAAACTGAAACTATTTTTAACATTTCAGGCAGTCGTTTAGGCTCTACAATGGCCAGACTTATTGCAATAAAAAAACCGAGCGAAGGGAGGTATATTCGATGCTCGGCTACAAGGTCGTTCAATGGAATGATGGAAGATGTTGGTGAAAGAGTAACAAGCATCCATAAAATAGAAAAAATCAATAGTGGTAATTTCTTCGAATATTTTACTAAATAGAACAATCCAAACAGTGTCAGCATTAGCAAACAAATAGTTTGCCATAATGAAGGTGAAAAAGGGAAATCAGGGTTGATATTAAAGTTAACTGGAAGAAGTAATAATTTTAAATAATAAGAATAAAAAGCTTTAACCTCAGTCATAAAATAATTCCACCGGCCATATTGTTCTATTCCCGTATCGCCGGACCCAAACAACCCATGTCCTGTAAAAAAAGCCTTGCGAATCAAAAACAAAGTAAAAGCTGCAATCACTCCTACAAGCAGCCATTTATATTGACGTGCAATAGATAAAATACTAATTTTATTGATATTAATAACGAACAGATAAATGATCAGCATAATTGGCAAAGTAACAATGGTTAATTTGGAACCAAGGCCCAGAAAAAAACAAATTAGAGTGGCGATTGAAAAAAAAACTGTTTTGCTCCTATGTACCGGAAAGTTTTGAGTAGAATTAATAAAAAAATAAAATGCCAGAAGATAAAAAAAAGTAGCAAGTAATCCAGAACGGCTCATCAGGTAAGTAACTGATTCTATTTGAACAGGGTGAAGGGAAAATAAAAGGGCTGCTAAAAGTGGCAAATTCCATTTACTGTTGGGATTTAGGTTGCGAAGAATTATAAAAAAAAGTACCGATATTATAATATGCAATGATAAATTAACAATATGATAGCCAATGGTATTGAGTTTGCCAATTAGGTAATTCACAGCGTAACTCCAACGAACGATTCCTCTTGAAAAGTAGGTTTCAGCAAAGCCATTAATATCTAATGGGTATAAAATATCATTATTCTTCTCGATATATCTGACATCATCAAACTGAAATGGTACTTTTAAAGTATTGGCATAGACAATCAGATTGAGAGCTATTATTAAAACCACGGATGAGCAGAAAAGTCTTTTATTTTTTCTCATTTTTTAATTTTTCTTGGTAACGGTTAAGAAAATCTTCAGCCTGTTTTTGATGTCCTTTAATAAGGAAATAATTTCCAATATTCAAGTATGAAGTAGGAAGTTCCGGCTGTTTATTCATAGCTTTTACAAACCACTCATAAGCTTCATCATATTTTCCCAAATTCCAATAACTGTATCCCAAATCGTTATAAGCTTTTGCATAATCAGAATTCAACTCAATAGATTTTTCAAAGTGTTGGATGGCCTTTTTATAGTCTTTTAAATCATTGTAAGCATTACCAAGATAAAAATAAGCAAGGTATGAATCTGGTTTATTACGTAGCGCTTTGTTGAATTCTTGTATGCCTTCAAAGTACAGGTCTCTTTCTAAATAAACAGATCCAAGATTAATGAACGCCAAATAATCTGTTGAAATTGAAGCGGCCAGTTTAAAATGTTCTTCTGCCTTATCAAGATTGCCATCATTTTTGAATAATATACCCATATTAATATGGAACTTATGGTTAAAAGGGTCAACATTTAGGCCCTTCTGGAAAACTGACCGTGCTTTGTCATTTTTCCTCGCTTTGATGTATGCCACTCCAAGGGCATTAATAGACTTAACGTCTTCGGGAGCTTTTTTAACAGCGTCTTCCCACAAAGAAATTTCACTTTGCCATATAAAGTTTCTTTTTAAAGTTAGCAAAGAAGCCGATACTAAAATTGCCAAAATAAAGGATAAAGAAATAAGTCGTTTCTTTGAGGTTAGCGATGCAGCTAATCCTGTTGAAACTGCTATAAAAAAACCGATATTGGGAAGATATGTCCGATGTTCCGAAACCAAGTCGGTTAAAGGTATAAAGGAAGTGTAAGGCATAATTGTCACAATATACCAAAAAAAAGAAAATGAAATTAATCTTAAATTTGAAGACAGACAGTATGTAGATAATAAAACTATGACAAATAAAGCACCAATTAATGTTTTCCAGTGTTCAATATTAAATGCGGGAAAATCAGGAAAGACGCTTTGATTGAAAGGCGAAAAAAGAAGCTTAAAATAATAAAATACAATAATTTCCAATTCTGTCAAAAAATAGACCTTTTCGGAATACGAATCTTTCCCTACGTTATAGACGTACTCCCCCCTTCTATGAATAGAACGATATATATTGGTTAGGATATTTGGTTTATCAGTTGAAAAGTAGAATAAATTAAGAAGGGGGTGCTGCTTTTTTTTGATTTCTTTAAGTTTGACGTTTGCTCCCTGTATAGTTTTTTCTTGAAATTCAGATGTCTTATATAGAGCCAATCGGTCTATCTCTTTTGAGTGTATAAGAAACCCTGCTGCGTGAATCAGCAGAAAAAATATCAGCGGGAAGATAGAAACAAGAACCTTCCTTGATAGACGTATTTGCCGTGAGTGGAACAACATTATATAAAGAAAAAAGATTATCGGCAAAACAATGATGGTTTCTTTGAATCCCGATCCCAATAAAAAAAACAGTATACCGAAAAAAAGATAGCCAACTATATAGATTTTGTGTTTGATTTCTTTTAAGGGTTTGAAAAACAAGACCGATCCTTTAATAAGAGAGAGGAACGACAATAGAAAGAATAAAGTAACCGCAAGACTTGAACGACTGGAAATATAAGTCACTGATTCAGTTTGTAATGGATGAACAGAAAACAAAAGAGAGGCCAGTAAAGGGATTGTATTGCTATGCTGAAATTGCTTTTTCCTGCTTTGGTAAGTGTTGATGGATTGGCCTGCTAATATTTCTTTGACTAAGAAATATACAAGAATGGAAACTATGAGATGTATAATGACATTAACAAGATGATACCCAATTACATTAAGGCCGCCAAAGTTGTAATTTAACGCAAAGCTGTATTGTAAAAAAACCCTATTATTGAATACACTGGTTAAGACAGCTTCAGGGGTACCTTCACCAAAAAACATGCTAAAATGTTCAATTCGAGGTCTATCGACTATAGTGATAAAATCGTCAAGATGAAAAGGGCTTTTATATGTGTGAAAATAAAGAAGGCTGGGAAAAATAATTATTAAAAGAAGGTTTCGCAGGTCTGCTTTACCAAAATATTTATGCACTATTAATTACGCAAAATCAAAGAGAACCTGGGTTTTTTTGGTAGCGACGTAAGAATTTATGGGCTTTATCAATCCAGACTTTTTCCTGCTGGTATTTATAATCCGGCAATGTGCCGGCATTATTAATAAGAGTTCGCATAGATTTAATGGCGTCGTCCAGGCGTCCTTTTTTTACGAGAAGCATTGCATATTCATAATAACCCCTGAAAAAGGAATATGCCTTAAAAAGGTCCTCATAAGCTTTTATTGCTTTATCGTCCTCCCCCGAAAGGCGGTAGCTTTCTGCCAAGCCAAAAAGCGCATTTCCATAATCATGCTTCCGGTCATTTGCTACAAGGTCTTCCAGCAGATAAGCTGCCTCTAGATATTTCCCTATCCCATGTAAACATTTTGCCAGGCCATATTGAGCGTTTAGCATACTTGGATCCTTTTTTACCGCTTTTTCGTAGCATTCTTTAGCTTCCTGCAGATCACCCCGCTTTAGATAAATATCACCAAGTTCATTGTAATGATAAGCTTTACTATGTAGTTTTATCAGGGTTTTTAAATTTTCAACTTCTTCTGTGTCTTTGATAGTGGTTTTAATTTTTACGCTGTTACCAGAAAGTTTTACAAAAAACAAATAAAGAGCAGCGCCAGCAGGGCCAAACAGTATAATAATCACAATCCACAAGAAATTTTCCTTGCGCTTCAAACAGTCAATAAACATCCATATTTGAAAAATCAAACTCGCGGCTATAAATAGTAAAAATTGTCCATTCATACTAATAATTTAATATATTTTTAATCTTTTTACCAGCAGAAAAAAAGATCGAGAGACAAAGTAGAATACACGACTTTTCCTTTGTTTCATTCAATTTAACAGTATTCTTTTACCCCCTTAAATGTTTTGCGGTGAATTTTGCAGGGGCCAAACTTGCTAATGTTTTTTAAATGATCTTGCGTTCCGTAACCCTTGTGTCTACTGAATCCGTACTGCGGATAAATACCATCATAATGAAGCATCATTCTATCTCTGGTTACTTTTGCTATAACAGAAGCCGCTGCGATGGATGCGCTTAAGACATCTCCTTTTTTAATAGTAAGTTGAGGTATTATAAAAGGAATTTTCTGATTACCATCGATTAAAAGAAAATCAGGCTTACAGCTTAATCGGGAAACAGAATCCGCCATGGCAGCTCTTGCAGCCTGCAAAATATTTATTTGGTCTATTATGTTTTCATAAGTTATCCCTATGCCGATTGCAACTGCTTTTTTCCGGATAATTTGAAAAATCAGGTTCCTTTTTTTTTCTGATAATTTTTTAGAATCATTCAGCCCTTCGACTCGACAATTTTCTGGTAAGATAACAGAAGCTGCTACTACAGGTCCTGCTAGGGGGCCCCTTCCAGCTTCATCTATGCCTGCAATAATTTCATGGCCCTGCTTTCTGGTCTCATTTTCATAGTGCCACATTATAATGTCAAAGTTAATCTATCAAAAAATAATTACAGAATTAAATCTTATTTCTGTCCGACTTTACTTGCTTCCTTAATTCTGGCGGCTTTTCCTTTAAGCTTTCTCAAGTAATAAAGTTTCGCGCGACGCACTTTCCCCTTTCGTACGACAACAATTTTTTCTATTCTCGGTGAATGGAGCGGGAATATTCTCTCTACTCCAACACCAAATGAGACTTTTCTTACCAGAAAAGTCTCACGGACTCCCCCATGTTTTTTAGCAATAACCACCCCTTCAAAAACTTGAATCCGTTCTTTTTCTCCTTCTTTAATTTTTAAATGGACACGAACCGTATCACCCGCCTTAAACGGGGAAACTTTTTTCTTCTTTAATTGTTCTGATTCGATTTTTTCAATAGCGTTCATTATGTTTTTCTCCTTATTCCCTTGTTAATAAACGATCGACGATTATAGCTGCTGCACCTCTCACCGGAAGATGATTATAATTTCCAATGCCTTTAATAGGTTCCAGGATATAGTCTGCTTTCATAAGAACACTTTCTTCAAGCCCCCAACCAGTTCCGAGAAGAATTGCAAAAGGATCATTGAGATTAATTTTTTTCTTCATCTCATGAAACTT
>CAJXCL010000073.1 GCA_913051775.1 uncultured Nitrospirota bacterium
CGTTTTAACCGAACAACCCTGTATTGCTAAATCAAACATTGTTTTTGAATCCTTCCCAATTAAGCAGAATCTAATTAATTAACGGCACATAACCGTGTTATTGATTTCTTTCTTTTAAATGCATGGGCTACAGGCATAAGCAACCTGTAGCCCTTTTTTTATGCTTTTACCTACCATAGCTTGTGTCAAGATGTGTCAAAACACAAAAAATCAATTTCTAATCATTTGATTTATTAATAGATAAACAGTTAGGACTTGTTCAAATAAAACAAGTGCATTGTTTTGACTTAGTGGATTCATAAGTAAATGATTCTACTTTGGCAGAATAGCTCCTTCAAGCAAAAAAATGTTAAAAACCAGTTACTGGTTTTTAACAAATCGGCATATTTTTTGCTTATTTATTATTTTAAAGCATCTCTATTATAACACCGTTATAGTAGGAATAGAGGAGATTTTTTTAGTAAGCATGTTTTTAAAAGGAGGTTGATCAATATGCTAAAGCATCATGAAGAACAGTTTTGCAAAGTAGAAAAACCAATGGAATATTTCAAGGAAATAGTTAATATCGCAGTAGAAAACCTTCATGTCCATGCTGATGAAGAAGCCATATTTTACATCGTAAATCTCCTATCAGAGTTTCTCAAAGTAGATAATCTTTATGCAGATATAGACTCCAACGCAGATGAGGAACCGCTCACTGTTTTGCTTGAAAGAGCGCTTAACTCCAATCAGAATGAGCAGATTCAGCGGTTTAAATATTTGGGTGACTTTTCCCTTTTTATATCAGGTTTTTTTTCCGACAGCCTTTACAAAAGACTCGTCAGTCTTGATTTTTATAAGATCATAGGCTGTACTTCTTATAACCACTTAGCTACTATTATGAAATCAAAAGTTCAAAGCAAAACTTTCTGGGAACTTTATCATGAATTGGCGGAGAATTTTTCAGTTTTTGTAGATATATTGTCCGAGGTGAGTGACAAGAGCTTTTCTCATACCAACAAGGATATATTAAAAGTTTATGAAAGATGGTTAAAAACAAAAAGTCTTCGAGACGAAAAAATATTAAAAAAAGAAGGTATTTTCCCTAACGCTACAGCAGCGAGTTCTTACATCCAGTAAAACCTGTATTAGCCACTAAGTCACTAAGGCACAAAAAAAACTCTATGTTCTTCGTGTCCTTGCGCCCAAAGGAAGTACCCTTGAGGTGAGGTAAAATTTTTCTTTTACCTGCCAACCAACATCTGACAACTGAAAAGTTTATCCATATTGTCCATTGACACTATAGCTGTGTTCCTGTATTTTGCTAAGCAATGGAACAGATTAAAACCGAATTGCCAGCATCTTCTGATTATTTTCTTGATATCCTTCCAAAAATTTTCAAAACATCTATAAAAAACCTGCACTGTTTTTCTCTGAGAGGGGATGCATCGGACAGAAATTATTTTCGCCTCAGATTTGATACCCTCGAAAACAGCATCTCATCAGTTGTATTAATGCAGCTGATGAACCCTCCCATCCCGAAAAACACTGAATTTGTAACTACTCAAGCCTTTCTCGCAGAATGCGGCATCAATATCCCCGGGTTATATTTTAAGGATTATGACAAAGGGTTTATTTTTTTAGAAGATTTGGGGGATATGACTTTAGAAGAAAAGTTAAATTCTTCTACCTCTGTCGAAAAGGAGATGTATTACAAAAAAGCTCTTGATATTCTTTTAAACATGCAAGTTGAATGTACAAAGCGAATAAGTAAAGATATTCCCGCCTATCACCTTTCTTTTGATTTAGAGAAATTAACATGGGAGCTTGATTTTATGATTACGTATTTTATAGGTGGCTTTTTAAAGCAAACCATTTCAGAAAAAGATAAGCAAATTCTCAGGAAAGAATTTTTTAAGATATCTTCCTTTTTAGCAAAACAAAAAAGATATTTTTGCCACCGGGACTTTCACAGCAGAAATATTATGATACATAAGGAGAACTTAATTTTAATTGATTTTCAGGACGCCCGGATGGGTCCATGCCAATACGATCTCGCTTCATTATTGAGAGATTCCTATTTTAAATTAAATCCAAGTTTCATTGAAAAATTACTGAATGAATATATAAATAAAAAAGAAAGGATAGAAGAATCGCCTGTAAATAAAGAAGAGTTTTTAAAAGTTTTTGATTGGATGTGTATCCAGAGAAATTTAAAGGCTTTAGGAACTTTTGGTTATCAAGTTAGCGAAAAAGAAAATGAGAGATACAGAAACGCTATACCCAGGACAATTAAATATGTTTTCACCAACCTCGGTAAATATAATGATTTGCAAAGGTTGAAAAAATGCTTGGAGATGTTATACAATTGAAAATCAGCTATCAGCAGTCAGTTGACAGCCACCTGCTAAAACATTAAAAAACGTGGTCATTATGCCCTACTATCAATTTCAAAGTACGCGCTTCGTTTACAATTGCTGTTTTTTCTGTCTTTTTCTGGCTCCTGACAGCTGGGCGCTGACAACTCCTTACAGAAAGGATTAAAAAAATTTGTTCGCTCAAAAAGACATTTTGTTATTCATTCACATCCTAACATTGGCGACAGCATTTGGCGGATCTATTTTTCAGATATTTGTTTTACCCGCAATATTGCGAAAAAGATCAGGTCAAAAAAATACAACTCAAATCACTGTCAGCACCATTAGCACGTTTTCTCCCATTAGTTTTGGGCTGTTGTCTATCATTGTTTTCACGGGAATGTTACTTCTCTTTAGCCTGATTAAAAAAACATCAAATATTGCATCGCCTCTTTACCTAAACATTTTTTTTATAAAAATTTTGCTTGTAACTGTTATCTTTTCCATAGCCGCTTTTCAAACCTTTTGTCTCCGCTTCAAAATCGTTAACATGGATATTGATAAAATCAAAGGTGAAAACCCTCCAAAACCATTTCGTGTCATGCGAACCTGTTCCATAATTAACATCATTCTCATCACCATTGTTATCTTCCTTGGAATCTCCATGAGCAATATGACGTGATCTGGGACTAGATTTATGATCCTTGCGCACTCAGTGGTCAATTAATTTTAGTTTTAGCATTCCAGCAGAGCACTTCTACAACCCAAATGCATGCAAATATAAAAGCGCCACTATTCCGAAAATCTGACCGATATAGAGTGTCCTTCCAAGCAGGTGCCACTTGCTAAATTTAATTCTTTGAGGGTCTCCTCCAACATCAGTATCGAACGTCTTTATTTTTTCTCTTAATTCCCAGAGCTTTTTAGAGACTACCTTGCCGAATATATAGCAGTGAAGGACAATAACATAAGTAACCCATTCTATATGTTGATATGAATAAGTGAGCTTGCTCTTGAAGTAAAAGAGTATGAGCATGCAGATCGCAATAACCCGAATCAACATGTCCTGACGCTTGAGTATCCGTGACGTCAGATGAGATGCTTCGGTTGGAGACTCCATGTAATTAAATAGAAATGGAATCGTCACCAGCCCTATTCCTACGCAACTCCCTCCCCAAATCATTAAAAGTGTTGTATATACAAAATCTATATGTTGTTCATAGATTGAATAGTCCATGGTTAATCGTTAGTTTTTGATTTCTGTTCAGGGGACCTTGAATCGGGGATTTTGGAGTCAGGAGCTCAAATCCATACCTCTCAATATAATACACTAACCTTAGACTATGGTAGAGGTAACAACAAAACCTTCCTTTTTAATGTCTTTTGCTATGGGTTTTACATTGCAGGACTCTAACCGGAAAAAATAAATGCTCTTTTTTTTGTCTTTCTGGTAAGGTGTTATTCCTACACCAATTATTTGTCCGTTATTCTTATATATAATCTTTGAAACCTTATCAAAATTAGCCTGACTTTCTTTCATTAAAACATCTATCCTGGAAGAACTCTTCAGCATTCCCATCATTTCGATAAATATGCCAAGTATATCCATAACAGAAATAATACCCACTAATTTATCATTTTTCATAACCGGTAGAGCATGTATTTTTAAACCATAAATAATACGCGCTGCTTCTTCCACTTGAGCTTCCTGGGCAATGGTGATGGTATTGTCTGTCATAATATCCTGTACCTTTAGATGATCGAGATTCCATCCCTGCGGTACTTTTTTCCCGGGTATTTTTTCGGGTATCATTGCGTAACGGATGTCTTTTTCTGTC
Organism: uncultured Nitrospirota bacterium; assembly: GCA_913051775.1. Classification (GTDB taxonomy): domain Bacteria; phylum Nitrospinota; class Nitrospinia; order CAJXCL01; family CAJXCL01; genus CAJXCL01. The sequence continues at coordinate 4,175 of CAJXCL010000073.1, forward strand.
ACTATTCCGATCATCTTTCCGTTTTTTACTACCGGTACATGCCGGACATCATTTGCTTTCATCAATTCATTCAATACTCGCAATTTAGTGGCAGGACCAATGGTAACCGGATTTTTAGACATTACTTCTTTTACAATCATTTTGCTATTTTCCCAATATCTCTTTTGATGTTACAATCCCGATCTGTTTTCCACTATTTGTGACAACCAAATGTCTCAACTCATTGTCCAGCATCATCTGTCTTGCTTTAAACATGGATTCATTTCCATCAATAGTTAACATTTTTTTTAACGGCTAATTTTAAACCAACCGAAAAAAAAAAGAAAGGCCTATTTCAACAATTCTTAAAATTTAATTTATTGACAAATCCCTGAATCAAGTGCCTATATTGATATCTCTTTGTGAATATGCTAATTTACTACCGCTACTTAATGAACTATAACGCGATAGGCAAGTTCACCACGCTGATCTTTTGCCCTTGCTAAATGCAATAAAATAGAGATTAATGAACAGACAATTTTCAACACTATCTCAGTGCATTCGTGAAAATGAGAAAGAATTTTCACAGGCAACCGGCGCATATACCGGGCTGATGAACGAAATACTTGTCGCGGCGAAAATTATATCTCAAGAAGTTAATAGGGCAGGATTATCCGTAATCAATATTCTGGAACAAACCGATAACATAAATGTTCAAGGCGAGGTTCAACAAAAATTAGACATATTCGCGAACTCCTCGTTAAAAAACATCTTAAAACGTTCACCGTATTTGTGCGCTATTATATCGGAAGAAGATGAGAAACCCACTATAATACCTGGAAATGTCATAAAAGGAAAATATATTCTGTCGATGGATCCGCTTGACGGATCATCGAATATTGATGTAAATGTCTCTATTGGAACCATTTTTTCGATTTCTAGAAAATTGTCCTCTGGGACTGAAGTAACAAAGGACGATTTGCTGCAAAAGGGAGAAAACCTGGTGGGAGCCGGATATATTATTTATGGCTCAAGTACTGTTTTTGTATATTCCACCGGGAATGGAGTTCACGGCTTTACCCTGGATCCGGGTTTAGGTGAGTTCCTCCTGTCATACCCTAATATGAAAATCCCCTCAAAGGGAACCATCTACAGTGTTAATGAAGGCAATTACGATCTATGGAGCGATCAGCAGAAAAAATGCGTCGAATACTTAAGAAAAAGAGATAAAGCCACAAGCCCCCCTTATAATGCACGATATATCGGATCTCTTGTGGCAGATTTTCACAGGACCATGCTCAAAGGCGGTATTTTTATGTATCCAGCTAATTCTATAGCGCCTAATGGAAAATTAAGGTTGCTTTATGAAGCCATTCCACTTGCTTATATTGTGGAAAATGCCGGTGGAAAAGCAAGTAATGGCTTTCAAAGGATTCTGGAGATTCATCCGAATGAAATTCATCAACGGGTGCCTCTTTTTATAGGAAGTAAGGAAAACGTGGAAATGGCTGAAAAATTTCTTTCAGGAGAACACAAATAGCGTGCTTTTATTTAGCTATTGTTTTATAGGGCTTTTTTAAAAACCCCATTAGAATACCACTCCGGTCTCCTAACGAGTAAAACAAACCTTTTCTGGTTTTCCGCACCGCTGTCAACCCTGAATCTTTTTAGCTTTTGAGATAAGCCAAATGAATTTGGTCAGCCGTGAACCGACAGAATGACCTTGACAAAAACCATCGTAAATGAGAAACTTTTTCAGTTACAGTTAATCTTTAGATAAAGCAGGCTTTCGCCTCCTTTCTTTTATCCATCTTTTAATAATTAATATAACGCTTTAAGTTATTACATATAAATGCTTGCAGAATTTAGTATTACTCCTATAGATAAAGAAGGAAAAAGTCTGAGCGAATATATTGCAAAAACCATAAAT
>CAJXCL010000074.1 GCA_913051775.1 uncultured Nitrospirota bacterium
AGATGGGACTTTTCTAAATGCAGAGATAATTAAGAAGGGATACGGTCATGCTTATACTAAGTTTCCTTTTAAATATATGAATGAATTTAGAGAATATGAGATGGAAGCAAGGGTGAGGAAAAGAGGGTTGTGGAAGTAATAAAATTTTTAACAAAAATTCCAAAACATACTTATAATGTAGTATTACTTAAAGTATTATTGATATCTTAGTATTTTATATAGATTTTTTTGGCCTTACTTTAATATATATTATACTAACCTTAAATTATGTGAATAATAGTGAAGGAAAATGATGCATGGATGCAAACAATCATTCTGAAAAAGACATGTTAAATGATATTTTCAGAGGAGATAAAAAAGCAAAGGAGGCCTTTGTAAAAAAATATACCAAGGATATTTATAAAACGATTCATCATAGACTCATTAAATACAATGTTGATTTTCTTTATCATGAGGAGGACGAAATCTATACCAGTTTTTTTCTCTATTTGTTTGAAAACAACTATAAAAAACTGAAATCGTTTAGAGGCAAAAATAACTGTTCTCTCAAAACCTGGCTTCAGACTGTTACATTAAATTTTACTAGTAACGAGATAAAAAAAGAAAAAAAAAGACATAAATCACACATTCCTATAGATACTATAGAGGACTTTTCTCATTACAATAAGATTAAAAAAGATAGTTCTTTATACCCTGTGTCAGGCAAGAAAACACAGGAAAGACTTGAATGCTTAAGAGCTAAAAATCGTCAAGTAGAGCCGGATGTAGAATTTGAAAAGAGAGAAAATGAAAAAATTCTGAAGGAACTTAAAGAAGATTTGAATACCGAAGACAGACTATTTTTAAAACTATACTTTGAAAAAAGGCTTTCACCCAAAGAGATTGCTAAAATATTGAATATTACTGAAAGTACTGTTTATAGTAAAAAGAGTCGCATCATAGATAAGTTAAGAAAAATAGCAAAGAAAAATAAAATATTGCAAGAAATCTAAGTGTAGAATGTCTTTTATAATGTAATATTAATAAGGCAATAAAATGGATAAAACTGATGAGTTTTTAAAACAACTGCTGGATAAATCGAGAGAAGCCTCTAAGACTATAAAAAATGGGGATAAGTATTCCTCAGAGAACCAGTGCCCCGATGAAGAAATTGTTGCCTGCTACATTGACAACCTTCTATCTGATACCGAAAAAGAAAATTTTCAAGAACATCTCATAGAATGTGATAAATGCCTTGAGCAAGTCATTTTCCTCAATAAACTTAAAAACGAAATTAAAGAAGAGGGTTTTATAAAAATTCCCCAAGAAGTCATTAACAAAGCAAAAGATCTGGTTCTGGAGAGGCCCTTAAAAGGTCTTCTTGAGGTAGTTCTTAGTTTTGGAAAGGAAACTATAAATGTTCTTAAAGACACCGGTGACATGTTTACTCCGTTAGAGATGATTCCGGTGAAAGCCCGAAATTCACAAAATGAAAAAGAAAAGGGCTTGGTCTATTTACGTAAGACATTCAATAATCTACAAGTTGAAATTAAAATAGAGAGGCTTAACGAAAACAATTTTTTTGACATAGAAGCGTTAACCTTGGACTCCAAAAAAGGGGTCCCTATCGACGACGTTCGTCTCAATCTTATTTTTAATAAAAGAGAAATAACCTCATATCTGACTGCTAATGGATCTGCTTCCTTTAAAAACCTCTGCTTTGGTAAATACGCATTAGTTATTATCAGAGAAAAAAATGTTATCGGAAAAATTAAGCTTCAACTAGAGACGGCATAATGAGCAATCCAGAAAACCCTTTTATTCTCAATCTATCCAGAGAAGGGGAGAAGGTCAGGGTCAGAGCCTTTGAAAGGACTGCTGATGAAGAACAAACTTTAAAACACTATGAAGACAACCCTGTCTCCATTGCCGATATAGAAAACCTCTGCAAAGACATTGTAAACATCCTCCACAAGGCAAAAAGGCGGGGTGATGTCAGCCCTGAACTCATGAAAGACCTCAAAAAGGCAGGACAGGCTCTTTTTGATGAAATTCTTACTCCAAAAGCAAAAAAAGCACTCCGAAGTACTGCCTCTAGTGACCTCCTTTTACATATTGACGATCAACTAGTAGAGGTTCCCTTTGAACTCTTTTTTGATGGGGAAGAGTTTCTCTGCTTAAAATTTAGTATGGGCAGAATAGTCAGTACCCGGCAGAGGAGTTTAGCAGCTAAACGAAAAAGGAAGGTAAGGACTTCTTTTAAAATGCTGATCATAGCCGATCCTCAGGGAAATCTCAAAGAAGCATACAAAGAAGGCATAAAAATTCGTGACGAACTCGGCGAAGAAGAAGACAAAATAAAGGTTAACCTGATGAGCAGCAATGTAGACACGCAGCAGATAAAGAATAATATCAGGGATTATGATGTCATTCATTACGCGGGTCATGCGGATTACAACTGTGAAAACTCCTCCGAAAGCGGCTGGATTATGTCCAATAAAAAATGGACATCCTTCGACATTTCCAAAATGGCAGGAGGGACACCGCTCCCATCCCTTGTATTTTCCAATGCCTGCCATTCAGGTCGCACCCATAATTGGCATGTTAAAGAAGGTTTTGAAAAAAAGATTTTTGGTCTTGCCAATGCCTTCCTTCTTTCCGGAGTTCGTCACTACATCGGAACATTCTGGGAAATTCTTGATTCTCCCGGCTCAGCCTTTGCGGTTGAATTCTACAAAGCCCTGAGTAAAAATGTTTCCGTTGGTGAGGCTGTAAGAACAGCTAGAAAAAAACTGATAGATCAGTTCGGAGAAGGAAATATTATCTGGGCCAGCTATATGCTTTATGGTGATCCCACTTATAAAATTTTCCAGGGGAAAAAAATAGTATCATCAAAGGAAGATAAACGGCCAATTGAAGTGAAAGAAAAGCCAGTTTCGGTAGAGAATCATGCGCGAATCATGAACCCTTCCGAATCATCAAGAGATGGACTTCAATACAAAACTCAAAGATTTAATTCGAAGCTTATTTACGGAGCCGGTGCTCTGCTAACATTACTAACAATCCTTATTTACACAGAATATTTCAAAACAAAACCAACTGTATACACAACACCAGAAGTATCCAAACCTGCACAAGAGGTGCAACAGACAATACTTTTAGACCGCAAAGGGTTCAAAAAAATTAATAATCTAATTCTACAAAAAGATGGCGGTAAGAGGATAAATAAAGATGACCCGACTTCAAAAAGTTTAAGTAATCTGATAAGTAAGGGAGAAAAAGCTTTTGGTAACCTGCTGCTAAGTAGAGGGCCCGGAACAGTTAATGAGAGCAGGATAGCAAAACGTATGAACGGCATCAAAAAAAATCTTATATTGGCAGAAAACAGAGGTTCGGAAGGTCTACCGGTTTACAAAAAAGCAGCTCAAGCTGTTGTATTAATTGTAACGAATAAAGAAACCGATTCCGGTTCCATTTTGGACAGGAATAGACGTATCCTCACCAACTATCATGTTGTCCAGGGTTTTGAAAGGGTTGCTATATTCTTTAAACCGGAAAAAGGAATTGAACTGAAAAAAGTAATGGCATACGCGGCTAATGTTGTAAAAGTGGATGAAATATCGGATTTGGCCATCCTGAAAATTGAAAATCCACCAGAGAACCTCCCTACGCTCAAGCTTGCAACAATGGAAACTGTAGAAGTAGCGCAAGATGTTTATGCTGTAGGCCATCCGGGAGGGGAAATCTGGACATACACGAAAAGTACCATCGAACAGATAATACCGAATTATAAATGGACATACAACGGCAAGATTCTACATAAAAGCAAAGTTATTCAAACCAAAACTCCTATCAATAAGCTCGCGCTGTTTCTTCCCGTTAGTTCTGGAGGCCCGCTCTTAAACGATAAAGCTGAAATTTTAGGAATAAACTCTTTTACTAAACGTGGAGAAGGCTTAAATTTTGCGGTTCCAGTCGATGTGATAAAAAAGTTTTTAGAGAGAAAAGGAGACAGCATTGTTGAAAAACCTAAAATACCAGATGCCCTAAAAAACCTTATTTACTTCAAATACGATTTAAACAAGGATGGAATTGTTGATGCGGTTGGGACCGATTTGGATGAAAATGGGAAAGTTGATATGTATATTGTGAATTTAAATCAAGATACAGAAGTTGATTATGTTGCTGACGATAAGAATGAGAATGGAAAGATAGAAGCAAAGGGTTATGATACTAATAAAAGTGGCAATTATGATAAATGGTTTTATGATACCAACGAAGATGGAATAAACGATCTTGATGGAATAGATACTGATGAAAATGGTGTTATAGACAAATACTTAGAGCCGTAAACAATAGAAGCAGTAGAACAGTTTGTTCCTTAACTAATAAATTTTCTTCAACAGGATTAGCAGAGAAAGTTACTTTGAATGCCTGAGTAAAAATATGTCACATGGCGGCATAAAAAAGAGATTGTCTACGATGTCGCAGATTATCTTATCATCTTCCTTAAAACTCTTTAAAAAAAATAAGAGAGCTCTTAACTCCACTTATATTGCCTTTTCCCTTGCATAAACCCTTCTAACGCAATCCTTTTTTTCTCAATCAGAATTTTTTTACATAAATTAAAAAAAAACTGCAAGATATTCAGAACTTCGGTGTCATTTACACATAGAGCCAAGCATATCTTTATTTGTACTCCTGCTTGCTGCTTTATTAATTAATCCGTTTTTTTTATTTAAAAGGAGCCAGATTGTGATTAATAAATTATCATTAAATTTTGTAGCTGTATGTTTTGCTTTTTTAACGGTTTTTATAGCGGGAGGTTGCGCTAAGAAAGTTATGGTAGCTCCTGAAGTAACAAAGGCCGAGAAGGTTCCTAAAATTGGAGAGGCCGAGGCTACTCGTCAAGACTTAATTAGAAATATATTAGAGAAACATGAGGAAGAAACGGTTTCTCAGCAATTTAGAGGGGAGCCCTATCGGTCATCAGATGCAAATGACACGCAACCTGATCTATATTATGGTGAGCCCAACTTGGCTCTTCCAGAAATGGTTGTTGCTTCTGCTACTAAAGTGTATGAGTCAACTCCAGACCTTACGACAATTCATTTTGATTTTAACAGGTACGGTATTAGACCTGGAGACAGGGAAATATTAAATAGAAATGCGGCATGGCTAAATTCAAACCCGGATGCTTTTATAAGAATAGAGGGACACTGCGATGCAAGAGGAACACCAGATTATAATCGTGTTTTAGGTGACTGGAGAGCTAATGCAACAAAAGATTATCTGTTGTCTCTTGGGGTTGATCCATCCAGAATCTCGACTGTTACTTATGGAAAAGAGAGACCTCTGTGTTTGGAAAGTATCGAGTCTTGCTGGTCGCAAAACAGACGAGCGGAGTTTCTTGTGGTTAAGTAAATTTAAAACATGACTAATTTGCCCTATTTTTATTCTAAAAAAGATTTAAATAGGGATGTTTATTAATGAAGGGGGGATCATGAGAAAATTTATTCTTATCTCTATAATTAGCTTTTTTGTGATTGTGGTATCTATAGATCGCATTAGGGAATCGGTGGGAAATGAGCCGGTTTTTAAGGGCTTAATCGGAACCTCCTATGCGGAAAGGCAGGTATCTCATTCAGAAAATTCAATTACAGCCATTGCCCAAGGGATGATTGCCGGCGAAGAAAAAACGTTTTCAGGAGTGATTGGTGATGACCTTGA
>CAJXCL010000075.1 GCA_913051775.1 uncultured Nitrospirota bacterium
GTTCGAAGATCGTGGGCCACCATATTTAAAAAATCAGTTTTCTTTTTATCTATTTCTTCTAAGGAGCGATTCACGCTTTCCAGTTCATTTGATTTGTTTTCTAATTGCTTATTTAACTTTAGCAGATCCTCTGCCATTTTAGCTTTTAATTCCGCTCTTTGCCGGTCCGAATTCAATTTATAGAAATAAATTAAAACACTCACAAACGATATCAGGACAATTACAAACAAAATAATTCTAATTCTATTGCTTTTTGACATGATATTTATGATTTCATCAAAAGGAAGTTCGGAACCGATATACCACTTCTTATCAACAATTTCGATAGGCATAAATCCTACCAATGACCTTTCACCAATTTTATGATAATAATCCAGAGGCAGGTTAAAACTATTTTCTTTTTCTAGCAAAATAGCTTCAATCGCTTTATCATGATATTCCTGCGGCAAACCAAGAGAACAGTTCAGCAATTTACCGGAAATATCAAATAGCCAGGCGTGATCGGAAAGATTACTTATTATCTCATAGATAATATTCATCTTTATATTCATAATAACTATTCCCTTTTTTTGCTTAACGAGCTTTACTGGCATCGCTAATCGGATCACCTCCGAATGCGGAATTTCTATATTTCCAAATTCTCTGTTCAACTCAATAGGAGATAGATAAATTTGGTTAAATTCCATACTCATGGCTCTAGAAAAATAAAACTCTTTTGACTTATCCTGTAGAATTTTAACTGGGTTAATACTGCCGCCTTTTTGTCTTTCCACCCTGACAATTTCCTGCCCATTCAAATCAATAAACCGCAACTGGCTAAGAAATCTATGGCCCTCTAACGTGGCAAGGAATTGACTGGTAAGAGCAGATTTCCAAAGCTCAATTTGTTTATCATCTTTTTTTTCATTTGCAGTAAGCAAGTTTTGCATAGCGAAACCATGTGCAGCGCCAATAAGTTCATCCTTGGCCATTTTAAAAATTTGCTTAATTTGATTCCCCCCTGTTTCCGCAAATGACACCTGGCTATTCACCACCTGATTTGCAATTTGATTTTCCATAATCTGCTGAAGGCGTTGGAAAAAGAAAACAATAGTTCCCACGCTAAGAATCATAAAAACAGTTAATATAGCAATTTTATTTTTCATTTCTGTTTCTATTTAAAGCTTTTAAGCTAGTTTAACGTATAGGAATTTCATTGTCGGGATTCCTCGGTTGCTTCGCTTCCTCGGAATAACAGGTGGGCAAAAGTGTTATTTCGAGTCCTTCACTTGTCATTCTGAGCAAAGCGAAGAATTTTCTCCTTTGGCTCAGGACAGGCTCCGAGAGAAATCTAACTTGAATCGTATAGGAATTTCCATTTTTATTGCTAATAAAGATAGTTACAGCTCACTAATCCCCCTCGTGGGGAACTTAGGGGGGGTATAATTAATCTGTCATTATTTTAACATCTCCTGCTGACGGCTGAATACTTATTTTGACGGAGACGCTTCACTCAAATCTAGGATTGGGTGCTTTGAAGAATACTCAGTCTTAACAGATTTATTAACTTCTTGAAATTTCCTAACCACCTCAGCAATCTTTTGAGAATGTTCAAGAGCAATTTTCATCTCTTTTTTTACTTTTTCTTTATCATCAGGAAAATCATGAAGTAAAAGTTCTAAATTTCCCATAATGCCTGCCAACAAATTGTTAATCTCATGGCTTAATGTGACTGCGGCCTCGGTAATGACACTTAATTTTTGAGATTCATTGGCTTTTTTAGTCAGCCTTATTCTCTCTATCGCCCTGTTGATTACAATGAGTACCAGGTCAAGCTCGTAAGGTTTAATCAGATAATCATAAACACCGAGTCTTAAAGCATCTATGGCTGAGTTTAAAGACACAAAAGCGGTCATGGCAATGACAGGGATATCTAAAGATTTGTTTCTAACGTATTCACTCAGCTCAATACCGCCTATCCCCGGCATTTTAAGGTCAGTTAAAATAAGATCTATATCTTCACTATCTATAATCTCTATTGCCTCTTTGCCGTTGACTGCGGTAAAAATCTCATACTTGGTTTCATTTTTTAAAAAAATTTTCAGACTCCTCAATTGATATTCTTCATCTTCAACTAAAAGAATTTTCTCGTTCTTAGAATTTTCCATTATGATTCTTCTCTAATTGTTTATATTACTAACCCTGTTCGTTCAAGTCCAATCCAGTTGGTTCAAGCCTCAATCTTAAACCAATAACTAAAATTTACTACGATCAATATAATAATACTTTTAAACTTTATACTCAAAAAGCAAGCAATATACGTACCATACAGGAGAAAGAACGTCACATTATTAAGTCATGATAAATCAATAAATTACAAATCTAGTTTTTTTTTAAAAATTATCCATGTGGCGGAATTGTAACAAACTACTGATCTTATAGATTTGCAAGTTTTTTCAATCATGTTGAAAAACATGTATTGCTTGCGCTTTTATGCTTGCAGAAAGTTTTGATCCTTTTTGTATAGAAAGGTCTATAAATGATCGTTTTGTTATTAAAACAACCAGTGGAAAACCACAATCTAAGGTCAATTTTACCGTAACACCCTGTAGAGAGATATCAATAATCCTACCGAAAAATCGATTTCTAGCACTGCTTTCAGGGACATACCCTTTCTCAAGAATAATTTCTTCTGCACGAACACAAACAGCTACTTTCGGTCCCATTACCCCTGTATCCAGCGCAACAAATCTACTTTTACCAATTTTTATATCTATCAATCCTTCTGATCTGTCAACTATATCACCAATCAGGACATTTTCCATTCCAACAATGGCAGCTACTGAAGGATCATCAGGTTTGGTAAATACCTCATTAACCTCCCCCATTTGAACAACCTTGCCATCACTCATTACTGCAATGCGGTCTCCCATGATAATAGCCTCTGTTCTGTCATGAGTGACAAATATTGTAGGAATTTGCAGTTTTTTTAAAATTTTCTTAAGTTCTCTTTGCAGTATCTCTCGTGTCGGCAAATCAAGGGATGATAAAGGTTCATCAAGAAGCAACAATTTAGGCATCCGGATAACTGTCCTCGCAATGGCTACCTTCTGTTTCTCACCTCCCGATAAAGAACAGGGTTTTCTTTTTTCAAGTCCTTGAAGATTAAAAAGACTGACGAGTTCCCGGAATCTTTTTAGTTTTTCCTCTTTAGGTACAGGAAGATTATAGATGATATTATTTTCTACAGTCATGTGAGGAAAGAGAGCAAAGTCTTGAAAGAGCAAACCAACCGGTCTTTCCTGAGGAGGAATAAAAATTTCATTTTCCGTATCTTCCCATGTTTCCCCTCCAAATTTTATTAACCCTTTATCTGATCTATCAAGTCCTGCCAAAGTTCTGAGGATTGTGCTTTTGCCTGCTCCAGATGAACCAAAGATGACAGTCCATGACGAATCGGCAGGTATAATTAACATTGTACTTATTTTTTTGTCTCCACTGAGCCGCTTTTTTATGTTTATTAGTATTTCTGGTGCCATAAGGTCAAATCCTTCCTATTGATCAAATAAACCACTGAAAGAACTGTAAAAGAAACAATAAGAAGAAATAAAGAAGTCTGTCCCGCTTCCTGATAATTTAACGCTTGAACTTTATCATAAATATCTATAGACACTGTCCGCGTAACACCGGGAATATTCCCGCCTACCATTAATACAACACCAAACTCTCCCAGTGTATGCGCAAAAGAGAGTACCAATCCGGTAACAACTCCCGGTACAGAAAGGGGTAAAATAATTGTCAAAAAAGTTTTTAATTTAGACGCCCCAAGAGTCCAGGATGCTTCAATAAACCTCTTATCAACTGAATCGAATGAGGTAATAAACGGCTGTACAGCAAATGGAAAGCTATATAATACAGAGGCAATGACAAGACCCTGAAAAGAAAAAGGAAGAGTGGTCCCAAACAGCCCCGTATATACCCGGCCGAGAAAACTATTTGGACTGATTGCGACAAGGACATAGTAACCCAATACCGTAGGAGGGAGAACAAGGGGTAGTGCGACAACCGCTTCAACCAGAAACCTGAATCTCAACTTTGAAAAACTTATCCAGTAAGCCAAAGGTATGCCAATTAAAAAGAGAATAGCAGAGACAATTGAGGCAAGATTTGCCGTAAGTATTATTGCTTCCCAGTTCATTATTTTTCTCCTTCCTTAGATGCTTTGAATTTACCGCTGAGATAGCAGAGCGGCATGGCCGAAACCAAAACTACAATCCCCTGTATCTCCATTTTTTAGCGGAGAATTTTGGGAGAGAATTCCCCCCTAACATGTCCTTCCGGGAGAGGTTGTAAAAATATTATGCAGAGCTAAACTCAGCTTTGCTATGAAAAACACACTTTTACAAGTTTACAGTGTAGCGGTTAATAATAAAATATTTTTGCCATGCAAACTTCGCGGTCTCTACGGTTAATTATCCTTCCGGTACATTAAAACCGTAGCGCATTAAAATACCTCTTCCTTCCTTGCTTTGCATAAAATAAGAAAATTCGTTGACCAATGAATATTTTTTAGTTCTTGTCAATATAGTAAATCCCTGTTCTAAGGTAGGATAAGTTTCGGCAGGAATTTCCATGAATAAAACGCGTCCGTATTCTTTTGCTTTTATAGCAAGAGAAAGAGCAATAATTCCTGCCTCTGCTGCTCCGGATTCTACAAACTGTGCGGCCTGAGATATATTTTCTCCCAATACGAGTTTTTCTTTGAGCGTTTCATAAATATTTTGACTTTTCAAAAAGGCCACTGCCGCCTTGCCATAAGGCGCATGGGCAGGGTTGGCAATAGCAATTTTTTTTACGGCTGTATGAAGCAGTGATTTTATGGTTAATTTTTTTTTTTCTATTACGGAATCAACCGGCGCCATCACAACCATTCGTCCAAAAGCATAAACTGTAACCTCTTCGCTAAGACCTCTTTTTTCCAATTCCTCAGGATATTTTATATCAGCAGAAAAATAGAGGTCAAAAGGGGCTCCATTAATTATCTGATTAAAAAAATTACCAGAGGATCCATAAACTATTTCAACCTTAATGTCAGGTTTCTTTTTTTCAAAAATCCGGATGATATCATCCATAGCAAATTTAAGGTTTGAAGCTGCTGCAACAAGAATTACGTCCTTTTCTTTGGATGTTGCAACATTAATAGACAAAAAGGTTACACAGGCGAACAAAATAATGCTAAGGAAATGAATTATTCTAAAATTTATAATTGTTTGCCTCTTTCTCTGTCTTTTTTAGAAAAGCTATTAAATTAGAGCGAAGTTTCCAGAATAAAACTATTGCTTTTTCACCATGTTTGGTGAGAACGGTACCACCGCCGCCTTTTCCTCCGGTAAAACGATCCACCAGTGGCTTTTCTGATAATTTATTCATAGAAGCCACCAGTTCCCACGCATTCCGGTATGACATCCCCATTGA
>CAJXCL010000076.1 GCA_913051775.1 uncultured Nitrospirota bacterium
TGGTTATTTTTTTCACGGGACAACCTGCGTTAATATCCACAATGTCAAACCCCCTGTTTTCAAGAATAGACGCGGCTCTTCCCATAACATCTGGTTTTGCACCGAACATCTGAACTCCGACCGGCTTTTCCAACCGGTCTGTTTTAAGAAGAGGCTCTGTTTTTTTATTATCACGGACTAATGCCTCTGAACTGACCATTTCGGTAAAACACAGACCCGCGCCAAACTCTTTAGCAATCAATCTGAAAGGGAGAAAGCTAATACCGGCCGCAGGGGCTAAAATCAATTTACTGTTCAGCTTAACAGAACCTATTTTCATAATTATACTGTTGCTCTACAAAACATTCTTCCCACAATGGGATACCACAAGTGGTGTCCCATTTAAAGAATTAGCCGTTCCAATATTTTCCCATCGAGTTATTGGTAATGCCAGAAAGGGTTCCTACCAGCTCCGCTCTGGAGATGCTGATATTATCATTGAGGAAAATTTTCAGCTCTATACCTGCCCCGATATAATAAAAAAAAGATTTTATAGGTGGAGAATTTTAGCAATAAAAGCAACATAAATCAGACTTAAAATAATTACCGTAGCATTAAACATCATAGACACGCCGTGTATTTTTTTGAAGGCTTTTCTTAAGTCTTCTTTTTTGGTTTCTTTAAACGTTTGTCGAATTTCCTGTTTTATGCTTCGGGCTTTATTCCCTATTATAAGCCCAGAATAAAAGGTTAAACAGGTCATTACAAAAATTATTGACAACGGTGCAATAACTACCTTTAATTGTCCTCGTCCCAACCAAAGAAGTGTTCCCAGTAGCAATAATGAAGAGATATAACCGATAAAAAAATATTTTGGGAAAATATCTCCTACTACATCCCCCGCTGTCTCTTTTGGCAAGATAGAAAAAATAGAAGGAGCGGCAATAAATGAGAAAAAAATCATACCGCCAAACCAGACAATCAGAGTTAATAAATGAATATACTTAATTAACATGACATTATTATATAAAAGTTAAGTATTAAACGACAATCGATTATGAGCAGTTTGAAGCAATGAAGATACAGGCAATCCATACGGACATGCTTTTTCACAGGGAGCATCAACGCAGGAATTGCAGATGTCCGCTTTTTCCCGCAAAGAAGCATATCCTTCTAATGCTATTTTTTCCATGCCGTAGTCCTGAAAGTACATCTGGTATCTCAAAATAGTTGCGATGTTAACATTTGAAGAACAACTGTCAAGACATTCACCACAACCTGTACGGCAGTGTTTGGCATTATAAAGTTTTTTATACTGATCCAGTAACGCCTGATCAGAAGCTCTAAATCCTTTACCTGACGCTTTCACATACAGATCAAGTTGATCCGTTGATTTAATGGTTACGACAAGCCCGTTAACTCCTCTCTGTTTCAGTGTCCATTTAAAGGCTGCGCGCTCAAAACTCTCTCCATCCGGGTCGAGATTCATCGCTTTAGCTCCTGCCAGGGTTTTCATAGCAATTAATCCAACGGTATTTTTTTCCGCCTCATGAAGTATTAAAGGAACTTCCGGAAACTTTAAAAAATTAAACGCAATCATAATGAGATCGTAATGGCCGGATTTTATGGCTGTCATCATTAGATCTTTCATAAAATATGGTCCATGAGAAGAAGCACCCAAAAATCTGATTTTGCCCGCTTTTTTTAAAGTCTCGACAGCAGACAATAGGTTTTCTTCCAATAGTCGCTTTTTTTCTTCTTGCCTGATTTTTTCGGAAGCTTTCAAGCCTGGTATGCGTTTTAACGCAGCAGAAAACAAAGATGTGCCTTCTCCAAGAGCATGGACAAAACAGATATCAAGATAATCCGTATTTAACCGGGATAAACTTCCATCTACAACTTTGATAAAGTCTGATTTTTTGCTGCCTAAGGGAAGATGGCCAGGGTAAAACTCCTTATCACAAAACTTGGATGCGATGATCATTTTGTCCCGTTTTTTTAATTTCTTAATCGCTTCACCTAAAACTTCTTCGCTGTCTCCATAGTCTGGAGAGGTATCAAAATAATTTATTCCGCGGCTCATTGCACGAGCAATCAGCGAAGCCGAAGACAGCTTTCCGCAGCCAAATGAAATATCGCTCATTTTCAAGCCGGTTTTGCCAATTTCTCTATAGCTTTGTATAGTTGCTTTTTTAGCAGCGGCATGA
Source organism: uncultured Nitrospirota bacterium (assembly GCA_913051775.1). Lineage (GTDB taxonomy): Bacteria > Nitrospinota > Nitrospinia > CAJXCL01 > CAJXCL01 > CAJXCL01. Next base: position 2,187 of record CAJXCL010000076.1, read on the forward strand.
CTGTAATGGGATACACCTAAAACAGCAGCACTGCCCATTAGAGCTGATGATTTTAAAAACTCACGTCTTTTCATAGTTGTCTAGCTCGTATAAGTTTGGCTAACCATAGAGCACGCTGAAGCTCCAGCAACACTTCGGCAAGCGTTCGACAGAGCTCACATCGATGGCCTCAGGGTGACATGTCAGGGCCGATGGCTTGACAGGCTTATCATAACAGTTTTTGCCACCCTGAGCTTACCGAAGGGTCTTATGCAAACTCTGAAGTGAACTAATATCATACTTCTAATTATCAGTATCTCCGTTTTTCGTTTTTTATAACTTTAGCTAAAAAAAATATTACGCCACCCCAAACAAAGATTAATACTATTAACGATAAAAAAGGGATTTTCATAATCTCTTGAAATTAGCCACAGAATTTAACAGGAAAATACAAGTGATTCAAACACACAGCTCCTTTCTTCCCAATATAATTTGTTAAACTTTCTTTATCAAGCTTTTTTGGAAAACCCAGAATACTTTATTCTTGGTAAATTTTTTCTATTGTTTTAGACTGGTTTAAAATATTATGGATATCAACGAGGTTTTAAAATGCCGGCTTGAATCTTCGAAAGATGACTGGAAGGTTGCAAACCTCTTTATGGAAATGGGGATTTTTCTTAGCCCTTGTTTTTTGTTCATTTATCTTAAAATTAATTCAATTCAATGATAGTAATCTCATTTTCAATTTAGCTGCTGATGTCATTTAATTCTTTCGATTTTATATTGTTCTTTCCATCTGTTGTTTGCCTTCCGGTAGTTTGATTTTAATAAAGGAAGAATTTAAAATAAATTCAAGATATGCTGGGTAGTGTAAGTATTCTGCATTTGTCCAACCAAAAGTTTCAGAGGCCCCCATAATGACAATCTTGTAAACTTCTACGTCAGGACTTGCAGAAAAATCAATGGGCGTTCTTCTAAAACCCCTACGATCAATCTTATAAACAGAATCAATATTATTTTTATTTAATTTGTAGCCGCAACAAATGCTAGGGTAGTAATATCTCGATTTTTTGTTTAATTTCATGTAGTTATGCAATTGAAACCCTGTTTCCAAGACAATCAGAAAAAAAAATATTTTTAACACAAAAAGTATAGGAAACAACACATAATTGTAATCTTTTATGTTTTTCTTTATGCTCATTTTTTCGTATTTCTGTTTGATTTTTTCTTGCATTCTGGTATCGTTATCCGATTTCAAACGTATAAACCAATAAACTTTTTAATCAGTTACTTTTAATCTTGATAATTTTTTATTAAGAACTAACAATACAATTATTACAATTCCCCATTGCGCAATACATGTACCTAAAGTTTCAGGTGTTTTGAAATTAAAGGGATGCCACCAGGTGTCCGGGTACCATTTTGTGGAATTGTATAACCACCAGATTAACAAAGCTGTAACTTGCAAGGGGATTAGATATTTTATGATGAACGACCACCATCTCCCAACCTTCCATTCTGAATTTTCGATATTAACAATATTGGATCTGAAATTCTCCTCTCCGTATTTCACTATTGCAAAAGCGATAAACGCGCCTGAAATCATAAGCGCTACACCCCAGACCCAGTCCTGATTTACAAGAAACCCAAGCGAGATCGCGGACGGTATTCCCGCTAAAAAACCGACAACTCCCACAGAAATGACAGCTTTTTTTCGATTAAACCCTAAGTCCATCAAAATACGTCCCGCAAGTTCAACCATAGAAATTAAAGAAGAAAAAGCGGCAAAGGATAATCCTAAAAAAAATAATGGGGCTAAAATTAAACCGCCCGGCATTTGTGCGAATAATTGCGGCATCCATATAAAGGTCAATCCGGTAGAAGCAGGACCGGATTCTTTGAGGATCGTTTCTGCCTGAGAACCTAATATGGCAAAGACTGTAGAGAAAATGGTGATTGCCGCTAATAATGAGATTGCGTTATTCCCAAACCCTATCAAAGCGGCATTAACATTTGTGTCCTTATCCCGGGGCACGTAAGCGGCGTATGTTAAGATCAATCCCCAACCGGCACCGGTATCCCAGGCGTTTTGAGTCAGGGCGTTTAACCAGATTTCAACTTTAAAGAGATTGGAGAAGTCAGGAGTAAATAAATACTTCAAACCGTTAATTGCTCCTGGTAATGTAATAGCGCGAATAGCAGCTATAAGCAAAATGATGCCCAGCAACGGAACCAGAAATTTGCAGGCGCGCTCTATCCCTTTGACGACACCTTGATAAACAATTGAAGCTGCAACTATTATAGCAATGCCATGAAACATTAAAGGGAGATTGGATTCAATAAATTCATTCCAGATAAATAATGACGCATCATGGGTGTGCGGAATTCCGGAAGTCAATGTTTTCCAAAAATAAAATAATGTCCAACCAGTAACCACAGAATAGTAAAACATAATTGCAGTGGCAACAAAGGCAATAAAAGCTCCCATCCACGCGTACTTTTTCCCAATGAGTTTAATAAAAGAACCGATATTCCCGTAGCGGGTGTATCGTCCAATGGCAAACTCCGCAATAATCAGAGGGATGCTCCACAGCACTAAAAAAATAGCCCATGGAATGAGAAAAGTACCACCGTCATTCTGAGAGACTATGCGTGAGAACCTCCATATATTCCCAGTTCCTACAGCGATTCCTAAAACAGAGACAATTATCCCGAATCGGGATGAAAATATTTCATTTGTGTTGTCTTTGTTCATAATATTTTCAGGTATCAGGGATAGGATACCAGGGATCAGTTTTTTCTCCGATCCTTGTCAACTGACCCCTGACTCCCATCTCCATCTTCGTGTCACATCCTGTAAAAGAAGTTATTTTGTCATTTTAAGAATTGATTCATACACTACGTCCACAAGAGTTATTAGCTCATCTTCTGAAATACTTAACGGG
>CAJXCL010000077.1 GCA_913051775.1 uncultured Nitrospirota bacterium
ATCATCCCAATCAAATCCCAGCCATTTGACGTCTGATTTTATCGACTCCACGTATTCAACCTCCTCCTTGCTCGGATTTGTGTCGTCAAAACGTAAATTACAAAGACCTCCTTTATGTTCCAGAGCGATACCGAAATTGAGGCAGATGGATTTGGCGTGTCCGATATGAATGCAACCGTTTGGTTCCGGTGGAAAGCGGGTATGCACTCGATTCTTGTTTTTATTCGTCTTCAAATCTTCCACAATAATCTGTCGGATAAAGTTAGGGGAAGCAGTTTCAGCCATATTAAATCCATGTATAGGAATTTTGAAAAAGTTAGCCAGGATCGCCTAACTTGTGATTCTCTTTTTTAAAGAAAAAAATATGATAACAGAAAAGCAAAAAAATAGAAGCAGAAAAAAGGATGGGAAATAGTTGTTTTTATCTTATAGCCATTCCGATGAAGCAAATCGTTATTCTTCGGAAGCTCAGAATGACGAGCAAAGAAAACATGTGTGTCACCCTACGTCTGCAAAGGGTCAAGTAGTAGCCCAGGTCTGTAGAAAGCTTGGGATCACAGAGCAGACGTACTGCAGGTGGCGTAAGGAGTACGGAGGAATGAAAGTCGAACAAGCCAAGCGACTTAAGTTGGAATTAGAAAATGGCCGATTAAAGCAATTAGTAGCTAATTTAACGCTGGATAAGGAGATCTTTAAAGAGGCGGGCTCACAAAACTTCTAAACCCGGCTAAGCAACGAAAGATGATAGGGATATTCAAGAAAAGTTTTCTCCTGTTGGTGTAAAAACCGGTTACATAGAGCCAGGAAGTCCTTGGGGAAATGGATACATTGAAAGTTTTAACGGAAAACTTCGAGATGAACTCTTGAATGGGAGATTTTTGATACTCTTTTTGAGGTCAAGGTGTTGATTGAGGAATGGCAGATATAATATAATCAGGCCTCACGGCTCACTGGGATATCGGCCTACAGCACCAGAAACGTTTTAACCTATGCCCTCAGTTTCCGCTACGCTTCAACTGACGGCATAAAATCATCACTCTAAGGGTAGTACTAAGATTTAGGGCAGGTTACAACATGCCTTCGCAAAAAGTTTCGGCCTTGCTAATTCAAATGGAACTAAAGGATATGATCAAACAGCAGTCGGGGAAGATGTTTGTGATTACCTGATGGATTTTGTCATTTGTCATTAGATATTGATCAGTGGTAGAATGTTATCAGTCAGATTCCCGGTCAAGTCGCGAATTATATATAGAAAAGCCCTGGAATGACAGTACTACCATTTTAATCATTCCATCGAAAATGGGGATCTAAATTTTCGTATCAACAAAAAGGAAAAAAACTCATGAAATATACACTTTATATTGGAATCTTTGTTTTAGGTATTTACTTTTTATGGTTGCTCTTCACTTTTACACTGCCTCAGACGAATGTTCAAACTCCCGGTTTTGAAGAAAAAAAAGCTGAAAAGTTGCTCTCTCCTTCACCTATCAACCCTGTGGAGGTAGGAACCAAATTAACAGATATGATAGTGTATACTTTTGATTCATCCATGTTAGATAAATGGGCATTTTTTGATTTTTCACGAGGCAGCATTGTTTCGGATGTTTCAAATTTCAAAGACCCAAAAGGCTGGGATCTGGCGTTCAGGAGAGCCAAAATTGCTTCTAACGGAGGAGGCACAAATAAAAATGGCATGGTGGGAGTCGCAAATTTAAAGACAACTGATTTTGATTCTGTAACATCGGTCCCTGAAGACACGCAATTTTCAAAAGATACCAGAACTTCTGCCGGAGCCGATCCTAAAAACGTCAGCCTGGATAACTGGTATTCATATAACTTCTTCGACCATAATCTCAAGTCATACAAAAATGTCTTAATTATTAAAACCGCTGAAGGAAATTACGCAAAGATGCAAATTATCAATTACTACTGCAAAAAAGACGAAGAGAAAATAAAAGGATGCTACTCAATCAAGTATGTATATCAGGGAAATGGCGGTAAAAGTTTTGTTAAGGAAGTTAGTGAACCTCTGAACCAACAGTTAAAAAAGACAGAATAGATTTTTTTATTTTACCGTGGCGCGGCAAGGTGCTGCAACCATAATGGAGCTGCCGCCCCGGATAGCAAAAAACTTTACAGAGCTAAGCTCAGCTTTGTTAAAAAAACGAAATCTTGCAAGTTAGTGATACAGAGCCGGGATCGCAGAGAAAAACTGAATGAAAAAGTTCCAGATAGTTATTGTTTCAATATCTTTCTTTTTTTTATTGCCCGCCAAGCCTTCTTCATATTCAAAAGAATTATCTAAACTGCAATGTGGTTTTACCTGCCATTCAAATAAAAAAGTACTCCACCGCAAAATGAACGATCAATCTGAATGTACTCAATGCCATAGTTCTGATAGTGTATCCCTTCTTGCCATTAGCAATGTCGAGAAAAAAAGCTCTTCTTCTATTCAAAAGCCAAAAAAAATAAGATACCAAAATATGGCATTAATTCCCGCTGGTGAATTTATTATGGGAAGTGATGACAGGTGGGATGATGAAAGCCCGGAGTTTACTTCGAAAACAAATGCTTTTTTAATTGATATCTATGAAGTCACGAATTCTCAGTATAAAAAATTTGTAGATAAAACCCATTATTCGCCCCCGGTATTTTGGGATAGAAATGAAATTCCTAAAGGATTGGAAGATCACCCAGTTACCTATGTTAACTGGGAGGAGGCGTCTGCATTTTGCAGGTGGTCCGGCAAGCGTTTACCCACTGAAGCAGAATGGGAAAAAGCCGCGAGAGGGAAGTCGGGTGACCCTTTCCCATGGGGTGAAGAATTTGATCCCGCTAAATCAAACAATCCTCAAAGCGAAAGTCAGGGCACTAAACCCATCGGGTCTTATGAATCCGGGAAATCCCCGTACGGTCTTTATGATATGTCCGGAAATGTCTGGGAGTGGACTGCAAACTGGTATCTGCCTCACCCCGGCAATAACATACCAAATCCTCAATATGGAAAAAAGAATCGTGTTATAAAAGGGGGATCATGGTTCGACTGCCTTGAGTACGGTTGTGGCATAAGCGCGCTATCTTATAACAGAGGCGCTTTTGTTCCCTCAACAAGGAATAATACAATCGGTTTTCGGTGCACAAAAGATTTATAAATTTTTGATTAACCGCAAATAATAAAAAGATTGTGTCTCTGGGCCTGGTTTACCGGTTTAATAGAATGAAAATAATTTGGTCTTTTTGGGTCTTTTTTTGTGTTTTAGGCATTTCTCTTATAAGCCTTGCCCAGCCCAATATACTAACGGAAAATATTCCTGTTGATGCACCTGAGCAGATAAAAGAGCTTATTGCGCCGTTTAAAACTCCAGACTCCTGTCTGGAGATGGATAGGCTGCCCAAAGGGCACAAGTTTGCTTGTATCGGCAGAAGCCACCGACTCCTGTCGGTGGAGTTTCACTAAAAAATTATATTCCGCTTCTTTTCCAAAGGTAGAGAATAAATACTTGAAGAAGAAAAAAGAAAAAAAAAGAGAACTGTCATCTAATACTTCAGCTGGATTTACGTGTATTTTCAAGAAAATAAATTTCACCTTAGTTTTAGTCGTGATAATTGCTATTTCTTTTACGATTTTTTTTGTACGGAATAAAGCAAAGGTAAAACCCTTTCCAATCGAAAAAATTTCGTTAGAAGATAGGCAGGAACTGGGAGCAATGATTCTTATGGTGGCAAGTAATCCGGATGATCTCGAAACCATTGATACGGATTTCCGGGATATTTTAAAAAAGTACAGTCGTGAATCCGGGACCCGGCTCTTCCATTTAAAAGAATATGTAAATGGGTTATTTTACCTGCCTAAATTATTTTATGAGGACGCGAAAAGAGCCATTCAAGAAAAAAGACCTTTTAAAAGCACGGAAAGAGACAGGCTGGAGCAGCATTTTCTAAAATCAGGATTTCTTACTATACAGCAAATTCAAAATGACGGAGAAACCATGGAACTTATTGCAAAAAAGAAACCGATATCAGCGGCTCACGGTGTGGAAATATTTATTGACGAAAAGCGTATTGATGAAATGCTGGGGGAATGGAATGACGAAGAGATTGAAAAAATTATCAGCAAGCTTTTTACCCCGCAGACATGACCCCTTTTTAAAACAACTCCCTATGAAGCAGTTGTGGATGTTGATGGTCAATATTCGGATTATTGGAAGAAAAATTTTCATTGAGTCAAAGCTATATTACATCAGAAATCATTTCATTATAAAAATCGAAACAGTTATCTTTTATTTCTTTATTTGCCCTATGCTTCATTGCTTCTCGTGGATGCTGATTCAAATGACCACTGATTCCATAGATGTCATTATAACCCCACTCAATCTCCTTACGTAAAGGCGCCATATGCTCTTGGATTGCTTTGTATAAGGGTCTAACATCAAATTTTGGATTTTTTAGAAAACTTATTAAAAGTTCCAGGTTACAGTTACCGGCACCTCGACCAATTCCATTTGTTGTAGCATCCAAAAGATTTACTCCATCTATAATCGCCTGTTGAGTATTTGAAAAAGCTAATTGCTGGTTATTATGGGCATGGAATCCGAGCTCCTTGTTAGGAGCATGCTCTCTATAAAGTTTCAGATAGCTAGTTACCTGCTCCGAATAAAATGCTCCAAAACTGTCCACCAGATATAGATAATCTACTTCAGGAGTATTATTAAGCTGCTGCAGAGCCTCAATCAGCTCTGTTTCTATTGCTGCGGAAGCTGCCATAATGTTGATGGTTGTTTCGTAACCAAGGTCCTTGCTTCGTTTTGCCAAATCGATTCCCTTATCGATATCTGCTACATAGCAAGCGGTACGGACCATTCCGACAACACTCTGGTCAGCTGGAAGGAGTGAAGAAACATCTACTCTTCCCACATCAAACATTACAGCTAGTAGAGGAGGTTTTTCGCACTCATAAGAATCAACTACTCCTTTAATGTCGTCTTCATCGCAAAAGTTCCACTTACCATATT
>CAJXCL010000078.1 GCA_913051775.1 uncultured Nitrospirota bacterium
ATAGAGTTTTTATAGTGGCTGGAATTAGCCCCAATTTTTTTAAGAAATTACTTCCTGGCCGCATGTCAGTGCCACATGGACTATGAGTAAAAGACCACAACTGGGTTCCTTTGTGAGGCGTGCCTATAGTAATTAATTTTTCAACATAAGATTTTCCTTTGAGATGGCTAATATAATATCTTGCCAACAGACCCCCCATGGAATGGCATATTAGGATGATTTTGGATTGAGATGTTTCTTTAAGGATGTCACTAATTTTGTTTTCTAATTGTCCGGCATAATAAGGAATTTCTTTAAGAGGTGGAATATAATTCCAGAAATAGACATTATTCCAACCGTCTTTTTGCAAACGTTTTTTGAGATACATTAGTGTCCAGCCTCTCATCATGTACCCGTGTATAAGCAAAATAGGAGGTTTTTCTTCTGAAACCGGCGTTGAAATTTTTCCCGGTTTGAAATATATAATTATATAATGGTAAATGTAATCGGCTGCCACTAAAGTAAGCGCAATGCCATATGAGCAGTATTCCAGGAAAAACTGATAGACAGTCGTTACAAACCTGTCAAAAAAGCCTGTAAAAATAGTTCGATCTCCAAATTGTTTAAAATATTCAGGTGAGTTGCTCAGAACAAACCACCGGAGAACATACGCAAGGAAAAGATAAAGGAAAAGAAAAAAGGCTATTAACTTTATCATTTGGATAAGATTGGAATAAAAATATTATGGAGTGTTAATTGGGCCAATTTTAATTGTTATTTTACTCCTGCCCAAATTACTGGAAGAAAGATGAACTGTGCAACTCCATCCTTCTTTGGAATAAACAAGGGTAGTATCATTGTGCTCAAAGATGCTAACCATTTCCCATTCAAAATTAGTCATCTCTTTTTTGTAAAAATCAACCAGTGTATCTAACTTTGACCACCCGCTGTATGTTATTATTCCTGCCTTAAAAGAACCGGCTTCATATATAAAAGATTTGGCCCTATCAAGTTTAAATTTAGAAGGGACTGGAACATCAGTGAATCGGTAAGAAACTTCGGCACTCTGATCTTCATCTGTAGCCGAACCCATTGAACGCAAATCAGCATCACCTGATTCAGGTGCATTTTGACCCGATAGATTAGCACAGCTGCAAAAAAGAATCGTCGTTCCCAGCAACATAGCCACGAATCTAAAATATTTATCAAGGATGTTTACTATGAAAGACTCTTTTACAAATGGAGGATACATGGATAGTTACGCAAAAATTTTTTTACTAATATAAATTACAAGTAGTCCGGTTAACATTAACGCCAAACCAAAAAATCTTAATAATGAATCGTCTATTTCGTGAATTTTTTCCGCTATGGTTTTGATGTGACCAGGAAAGCAAAAATACGGAAGTCCTTCTATAATTATTACAAGACCTAAAACGGAAAAAAAGAAATACATAATTTTATGATTCCATATATAGCTAAATTATCAGGAAAGTCAAATAAAAAAATGTGGAATATTGGTGTTCGTTGTGATAGACTGCTCATTTAGCTTGATAATAATTTTTTTTAATTTTTTTTAATTTTTTTTTAGTAAGGGAGATATCATGAAAAATTTATCTGCCAAAGTCAGTACTTTTCTAACTGTGGCCGTTGTTTCTACTTTCCTGGTGAATTCACCGAGCCCGTTATGGGGGAAAGAGGATCCCGGCGTAATAGTTGGTTCAAATATATTTGTTGAAATTGCCGCAAAAGAAAATCCTGCAATAGTCCATATCAGCACGACAACAAAACCGCGGATCGGACAAATGCCCGGTAGAGGGTTTAGAGGAAGACCTCCAGGACAACAACCTCCAAGACAACAACCTCCAGGACAACAGGACCCTTTTAGAGATTTTTTTGATAGGTTTTTTGGTCCTCAGGGGAACAGACCACGAACGAGCTTAGGTACAGGCTTTATTATTGACAAGGAGGGGCATCTTTTTACAAATAATCATGTTGTGGCGGGGGCGGATGAAATTAAAGTTACCCTGAAAAATGGAGATGAATATGATGCGAAGGTTATTGGTACTGATCCAAAAACAGATATCGCTCTAATCAAAATTGAAGACAATAATAATTTGCCGGTAGTTGAACTCGGAGATTCGGATAATCTGCAGGTGGGTGAATGGGTTATGGCTATTGGGAATCCTTTTGGATTGAACCATACCGTTACTGTAGGAGTAGTGAGCGCCAAGGGCAGGGTGATTGGATCAGGTCCTTATGATGACTATATACAAACAGACGCTTCTATCAACCCCGGCAATAGTGGCGGTCCTTTAATTAATACAAAAGGAAAAGTGATTGGAATAAGTTCGGCCATTTATGCCGGTAATGCCGGAGGCAATATCGGGATAGGATTTGCTATCCCAATTAATTTAGCAAAGTCGATCCTAGAGGACTTAAAGACAAAAGGAACAGTTACCCGAGGCCGGCTGGGTGTTATGATCCAAAAGATAACCCCTGAACTGGCTAAATCATTTGACCTTTCAGAAAATGAAGGAGCGTTGGTTGGGGATATTATTAAAGGAAGCCCTGCAGAAAGAAGCGGCATTGAAAGAGGAGATGTCATTGTTGAATTTAACGGAAAGCATGTTAAAGCTATGGAAGAACTTCCCAAAATTGTTGCGCAAACACGGCCTGGTTCAGAAGTAGATGTTGTTGTAGTCCGTGATGGTAAAAGAAAAGTGATTAAAACTATAGTAGATAAACTCGAAGAGAGGGGAGCAATAGCATCTTCAAAAATTGAAACAATGGGCCTCCGTGTTCAGGATATAACACCCGAATTAATGCAAAGCCTTGATCTTGATTCCCAGGATGGTGTTCTTGTTGCAGATGTTATTTTTGACAGCCCTGCCAGCACTGCAGGGATTCAGCGCGGGGATGTTATTTCGGAGATTAATAGAGAAAAAGTAAATAATCTGCATGACTTTGAGGTAAAAATGAATAAATTAGATACCGAAGGTACTATGCTTCTTCTTATTAAGCGAGGTGGAAGTACTATATATGTTGCTGTAAAAATGCAATAGATAATCAAAAATCGTCTTGCAGTTTTTTTAACAGTCTTAGCTTGGCAAATTATTTTTCAGAGGGTATGTGCAGGAAATATCTTTAAGATATCGCATTAATGCCTGCAAATATATATTTGTTTATACAGCTTTCCTTTGCTTTTTCTCCCTTTTTTTGTCTTCAATAGTTTATGCACGCGTAACCGTCTCAAGGCGATCTGCAATAGTCGAGGTTGTAGAGAAAGTCGGACCTGCTGTAGTAAATATCAATACTGAAGAAATCGTACAACAAAGACCTAACCCTTTTTATGGTTTTGGAGACCCATTTTTTGATGAATTTTTTAATGCATTTAGACCACCACGAAACTTTCGGAGACAAAGTTTAGGTTCCGGAGTCTCCATTAACTCCTCGGGCTATATTCTCACCAACGAACACGTCATATCCCGTGCTTCCAGTATTACCGTTACTCTTAGTGATAAGCGCGAATTTAGTGCAAAACTTATAGGCGCCGATTCAAAAACCGATATCGCAGTGATTAAAATTGATACAAAAGAGCCATTACCGTTTATTGAAATGGGCAAATCGGATGACCTGTTAATTGGTGAAACCGTAATAGCTATAGGCAATCCTTTTGGTCTATCCCAAACTGTTACTACAGGGATAATTAGCGCTCTTAACCGTCATATTAAAGCTGGAGGAAATAAGGTTTTTACTGATTTTATCCAATTAGACGCATCAATTAATCCGGGGAACAGCGGAGGCCCACTTTTAAATATTAAAGGTGAATTGATCGGAATAAATACAGCCATATTTCAAAAAGGAGAAGGGATAGGATTTGCCATACCGATTAATAAAGCTAAACGGATTGTGGATGATCTCATCAGCTATGGGGAGGTTCACCAAGGATGGATTGGAATTTTTGTGCAGCACTTAACTCCTGAGTTGACTAAGTTTTTTGGAATATCGGAGTTAAAAGGCGTCCTTGTTTCAAAAGTTTTTAAAGATAGTCCTGCTGAAAAGGCAGGCTTATTGAACGGAGATATAATCTTGGAGATAGATGAACAAGACATTACAAGTCTGGATAATTATCAGGATCAAATATCTTCTTATACCGCGGGAGACCAGGTAACTATCAATTTTATAAGAAATAAAAAGAAAAAAAAAGTAAAGCTAATTACAACCCCAATACCTGAAAACCGGGCAGAAGAACTGGCTAAAAGTTGGTTAGGTATGCACGTGGATGAAATAACCGATCATTTGATTTCAAAATATAACATCTTTACCAGTAATGGAGTAGTTATTACCAGATTGAATCCCGATAGTGCTGCGTCAAAAATTGGGATTTTAGCTGGCGATGTAATCAGACAAATAAATAAACAGACAATAAGAAGGATTTCCGATTTTAGAAAAGCTATTATTGAAGCGATGAAAAGAAAATCTGTGTTATTTTTAGTTCAAAGAGGACGTTATGGCTATTATGTAACAATTGAGCCTTAGGCTGTAACTACGAAGGTTTAGAGTTTCAGCATTCACGGTTGAAGGTTAACGAGAGATGAAGATTGAAAGGTTTGAAGATGTTGAGGCTTGGCAACTGGCACGCGAATCAACTTCGAAAATGTACTGTGTGGCTGACCTACCTTAAATTTTAGTACCACTCATAGAGTGATGATTTTATGCCGTCAGTTGAAGCGTAGCGGAAGCTGAGGGCATAGGTTCAAACGTTTTTGGTGCTGGAGGCCGACATCCCAGTAAGCTGTGAGGCCTAATTGTATTATATCCTATCTGCTACAAAATCATAGCTCCATATATGATTAGGTCTTAATGGACGAAGCC
>CAJXCL010000079.1 GCA_913051775.1 uncultured Nitrospirota bacterium
TTTATCCATATACAATTTCTATTATTACCATCTTTATCCTGCCCTTATCAAGAGTTAATCTATAATGATAGCACATTGAGGTTTGGTGGGAAAGGGATGGCATCTATATTGCAATTTCTAATAACAACTTAGTTATTATGTCAAAATTATGGCAAATAAAGTTTAACTTTAGAAGAGGAGAGGTATGAATACAGCTAAAAGGAGGGCTTCTACAACGAAATTAGATAATATGTATAGTGTTCAAGAGATGAGAGAAATCCGTGGAATTATAAGGAGAAAAAAAGCTTCGACCAAGCTACAAAATCAGAGATGGCAAGCTTTTAAAAAGATAATTTTTAATTAAGAAGGGGAAATGGACTGTTTAGGTGCTGACCTACCCTCCATGGTTCATTACCCCTTGACACCTCTTTAGGGTTACAGGCAAAAGCCACCTGTAGCCCTTTTTTTATGTGGGGATTTGTTAAAGAGACAGTTTATAACAATTTTAGGGTTGATGGGGGAAGTGTGGTAATGCTGCTTTAATCTATTATAAAGTTAATAAACTAAATTAAGTGCGTCACTATAAATTGATCTCCAAACTTTTGAATATTCTCATAGATTGTTTTCAACTTATCTAAATGTTCTTCTTCTGATTTTAATATTTCTTCGAGTATAAGTCTGCTACCATTGTCTCCTGCAGAAAAACAAGTTGATATTCCAGAATTAAGTCTTTCTATTGCCTCATCTTCAATTTCGATGTTTTGTTTCAACATATCTAATATTTCGTGCTGTTTCTCCGTTGGGACCATGTGTTTTTCATTAATTACGGTTCCATCAAGAAATAAAATTCGTTCTGCAAGGGTCTCAGAATGCTTCATTTCATCAATGGCATCCTTTTCCAACATATCGGCCAATTTTTTATAACCCATGGATTCACACTTGACATGCTGATCCATATAGATACCAACGGCCCCTATTTCTGCCCAATATACTTCAGATAAAATTTTTATAACCTTTGATGTTTTTCGGTTAGTTCTTTTCATTATTTTTTCCATTGTCCTCCGTTTTCAATTGTAGGAAATTTTCTGCTCCTATGAAAATTAATATGAGATTATAGCATATTTATGTTTGGTGGGGGAAGGGTGTTGGGAACAATATCATTTAATATTATGCCGTCAAAACTCATGACAATTGAGAGCTTATCAGCGTTATAAGTTGCTCTTATGTAATACCTTTATTTCTTCCATTACTGCATCCCTCTCCTTGTTGTAGAGAGTTTTAACGCAATGGCTACATATTAAAGTGTTGGTATCTTTGCTGGATTTGCATCCAGCGTCTTTGTCACACAAACTACAAATAAAAATCTTCTTAGTTGCATAATCCTCCCCTTAATGGACAAAATAATTAAGTATCTAAAATACAAAAAGGGATAGTGCCAGAGAAAATATTAGACAGATGGGGTTTTATTAGACAGGTGACAAAAAACGTTGTTGTAAGATGTTGAAAGTGGTACGCCTGGTAGGATTCGAACCTACGACCTACGGATTAGAAGTCCGTTGCTCTATCCAGCTGAGCTACAGGCGCAATGTAATTATTCACATACATTTTAAGAATTTATAACAACATTTTATAATAAGTCAATTTTTCAAAAAACTCAAGAATCCCCGGATTATAGTATTCAAAATAGTTTATTTAAGGACACTTCCAAAAAATAATTTTTTTTGATCTCTCCCCCTCTTAATCAGGGTGTCCGAAAAAATTTTTTATATTGGCTAAAACCCTAAAAGGTACGCACAAAGGGTTATTTTTTTGTTATTTTCCTTTGGGAACGGCTCGGATCTATTAATCTTTCCAATTATGCTAACTGGAAAGCCATCTGATTGACCTGCAAGAAGGATTTTATCTTTTTAATATTGTGAGCGATAGCTACTAAACCGACTTCGATATTTATCTTAGGTTTTATCCTTAAGAGAAGCTTTCGAAATCCCATGTTTTGTTTAATATCTCCGAAGGTGGGTTCCGGATCATATTTACGTTTTTTTAATAAAGACTTACCTTCCTTCGTTTCAAGGAAATTCATCATTTTTAACTTTAACCTTTCATAGGGAAGATTCTTTGATTTCTTATAAGTTCTCTTCTTCCTGGCTATACGGTCAAAATCATAGTTCTGATGAGGAATCTACCGTCTTTATACCTCGTCTTTCCATATATTTATAGTTCTTTTGACTACCATAACCCTTATCGGTCGTTATCGCTTCAGGTTCTCTTTTGGTATTGATCTCTACTTCTTGAACCATCGGTTTCAACAAGTAATAATCCGTTCGATTTTGATAAACCCCATAGCCTACTATGACCTGATTCTCCGTCGCCATCTGAAGGTTATAGGCTAAACCTAAATACCCTTCCTTCATCTGCATTAGAGTTGAATCTTTATCGGTATTACCAAATGAGTTCCTCCCATTCGTTGCAGCTTCTCATTGATAACCTCCAGCTTCTCCAGTTTCTTTTCCACTTTGCGCCCTATACTCTTTCGCTTTTGCTGGGTCTTCTGTAGACATTTCTTAATCTTACCACTGCTGTAATTTTGATCTAACGTATAACCATCATGCTCCCCGTAACAACGATCTTTTTCCTCATCCACTGCCTTGGCTTCCTTTAGTATTTCTTCTATCGCTTCTTCGTATTTTGCCTTGCGATTCTCTAAGGACTTCCTATAAATTACTCTATGACGAGAGCTGTTCGCTTTCAACTTTGTCCCGTCCAAACTGATCCGACCACAACGGACTAAACCCAACTCTTTACACGTCTCTAACACTTGACGAAATTGCTTTTTAATATCTTGGATTCGACTCTTGCGAAAATCACTGATTGTTTAAAAATTAGGCTCCTGCATTCCAGGTAACCACATGAATACAAAATCCTCCCGGGTTGCTTTTTGAATCTTACGGGAACCCCTCATCCTTATGCTGTAACCATAGATCAACAGCTTTAATAACATCCGAGGATGATAGGCTCGACAACCTATCCCCGAATAACTCTTTGCAATATTACTTATCTTTAACTCATTTACTACACGGTTTATTAGACGTGCTTTATGACCTTCTTCTATCTCCTCCTCCATACTTGGAGGTAATAACATTATCTGATGTTGGTTATATTCTTTAAATATAGACATTTTACTTTCCTCCTTATGAACTGTTCTACCAATTCAGATTAAAACTTCACTCGTTTTATTAAATTAGTTTTCGGACACCCTAGATTTTTATTCGTGTGCTTCGCTCCTCTGAGCGTAGCTTCGTGGTTAATAGGCTATTACTATATAAAAGCTTGTTTTTTGAACAAGTTTTTTGTCTACTCACTGGAGCGGAAGCTCCATTCGGTTGCGGAGCCTCTCCGCTTTATATTTTTCTCCATTGACTTGAATTTCTCTATTAACTATATTGAAGGTATCTTATAAAGGAAAAAAATGTTTGATAAACCGATGTTTAAAAAACTGGATTTCAATAAAATAAAAACATACCCGATTAAAGAAAGGAAAAGTAAGGTCTCAATCAATCATTTTGTTGATTTAAAAGACTGGCAGAAGGGAGATCAAGTAGAAAAAATCTTTCCAAAAACGTTAAAGGCCAATGACCTGAAAAAGATTGCCGATGATGTTGTCTCGTCTGTAAAAAATGCTAAACCTGTTATCTGGGGAATTGGGGCGCATCTGATTAAGTGCGGGCTTTCCACCCTGATAATCGATCTGATGAAAAGGAAATTGATTACCGCCCTGGCCATGAACGGCGCCGGAGCAATACATGATTTTGAGATTGCGTTTAATGGAGAGACTTCCGAAAATGTCGCCGGTGAAATAAAGGAAGGACGATTCGGAATGGTGGAAGAGACCGGTTCCATGATGAACTCTGCACTTCAAAAGCATTTCAATGAAGAAGCGAACTTGGGAGAAATGTGGGGAAAGGAAATAGCGGAGGGCGACTATAAGCATAAGAAGTACAGCCTTTTAGCGGCAGGGTTTGAATTTTCTATTCCTGTCACTGTTCATTCGGCAATAGGAACAGATATTACACATATGCACCCATCCTTTGACGGAAGTAAGATTGGCCAGGGGACATATAACGATTTCAAACTGTTGACTTCCATCATAGCCAATCTGGAAGGGGGTGGATGCTTTTTTAATATTGGTTCTTCCGTATTGCTTCCTGAAGTATTTTTGAAAGGATTATCTGTTGCAAGAAACCTAGGGCACGATGCGCGTGGTTTTACTACTGTTAATATGGATATGATCCAGCATTACCGCCCTAAAGAAAACGTAATTTCCCGCCCAACTCAGGATGGGGGCCGCGGTTATTCTATAACCGGTCATCATGAGATCATGCTGCCGTTACTCTATCAAATGATTTTATCCCGTGCCGAATAATTTTAAAATTACAGTTCTGGGATGCGGAACCTCTACCGGGGTGCCGGTTATTGGTTGTCATTGTCCTATCTGCAAATCAAACAATCCCAAGAACAACCGACTCCGCACCTCTATCCTTATTCAGCATAACAATCAGAACATAATTATTGATACTTCTGTCGACTTTCGTTACCAGGCTTTAAAATTTAATATTGAAAATGTCCATGCGGTTTTGTTTACTCATCATCATGCGGACCATGTTCACGGACTTGACGAGCTAAGGATTTTCACAAGCAGGTATAAAAGCCGGATTCCATGTTACGGAAGAAAAGAAACATTAAGCTATCTTAAGAAAATCTATTTTTATGCTT
>CAJXCL010000080.1 GCA_913051775.1 uncultured Nitrospirota bacterium
ACATGCCTTTGCTGAAGTAAGAAAAGAATACTATCCAAATGGAAAATTAAAATTTGAGAGAAATTACATAAACGGCAAGCAGGAAGGAATTACCAAGGTATATTTTGAAAGTGGAAAGTTAGAGGCAGAGAGAAACTATAAAAACGGTAAACTGGAAGGACTTGAAAAGGAGTATTATGAAAGTGGTGAGTTAAAAAGATTTTTGACCCTATATACTAACATTAGCATTGGACCGATTTAAGGGAGGCAGGTCATTGGCAGGAGTCACACAAACGATTATGAATTCCTTCCGAAACGAATTTTCTGTCACAGCGAAGACAAACCCTGTGTTTTGAAATGATTTCTTTTAAACCGGATAAGCGCCTCGCTTCATTAATCTGTCCAATATCATACCTTTTAGGTATTTTATATTTGCCCATTTAAATTTCTTAAATCGAATTATTTTTTCAAAGCTCCATAAGGTATCATAATATAATTGTTTTTCAAATACCTTTTAGCCGGATTCATGCAACTTTCCGAACTCCAAATTGATGGCTCAGTGATACCTAAAAATCCTTGCTACGTTAAAATCAATATTGGAAACTACCCCCGAAAATCTTATTATTTAGGGATGCAGAAAACATCGCACTCCCTTGACAAACAATTATAAAAATGTGATAATCAACAAATTCTGTACTACTAAAACAGTCATTAATTGCTACTTCGACGGCCTCCACTAACTACGCAAAATCCAGTCGATCAGCCACGATATTAACTATTACTGCCTGCCACGTTGGGAGGGATTCACGGTGGGAAGCACTCTTTAATCATAGCCTGTTTTTGGATAACAGCAATGTTTTTAATGAATTATTGTCACGCCATTTTTGAAAGGAGCTAACTAATTATGAGCAAAATCAAAATCGCTATTATAGGAGTTGGGAACTGTACCAGTTCCCTGATTCAGGGAATCCACTATTATCTAAACAAAGGCCCGGAAGACAGTATCGGCCTGATGCACTGGGAAATAGGGGGATACAGACCCTGGGACATTGAGGCCGTTGCAGCCTTTGATATCGACAAACGTAAAGTTGGTAAGGATATTAATACAGCTATATTTGCCGAACCAAACTGTACTACGGTTTTCTTCCCTGATCTCCCCAAATCCGGGGTCATTGTTCGAATGGGAAGGATACTGGATGGTTTCTCGGACCACATGAAAGAATATGATGACAAACGCACATTTGCTTTAGCCGACGAACCAGAACCGACGAAAGAAGGAGTTGTCCAGGCTTTAAAGGAAACCGGTGTGGAAATCCTTATGAATTTCCTCCCTGTCGGTTCTGAAGATGCAGTACGGTTTTATGCTGAATGCGCTCTTGAGGCAGGAGTTGCCTTTATAAATAACATGCCGGTGTTTATTGCAAGCGATCCTGAATGGGCAAGACGCTTTGAGGAGAAAAACATTCCTATCATTGGAGACGATATCAAGGCTCAATTAGGGGCTACTATCACCCACCGCACACTTACCGATCTGTTCAAAAAACGCGGCGTCAAATTAGAGCGCACGTACCAACTCAATACCGGCGGAAATACCGACTTTCTCAACATGCTCAACCGCAGTCGCCTGGCTTCAAAAAAGAAGTCCAAAACTGAGGCTGTTCAGTCCGTGGCCGCCAATCGCTTGGATGACGAAAATATTCATATTGGACCGAGCGATTATGTGCCGTGGCAAAATGACAATAAAATCTGCTTCCTTCGTATGGAAGGGAAGCTCTTTGGCGGTGTGCCTATGAACATAGAGCTTCGCCTTTCTGTGGAGGATTCTCCAAATTCAGCAGGGGTCGCTATTGACTCAATCCGTTGCGCGAAACTCGCCCTCAACCGTGGTGAAGGGGGTATCCTGCACGGCCCATCGGCCTACTTCTGCAAACATCCCCCGCAACAGTATGCAGACGACGAAGCCTACAACATGACGGAAACATTTATCAAAAGTTCCGAGAGAATCTGCCAAAAATTATCTGATCTGAAACTCGGCGGGAACGGGCAAAAACCAGCAGTCATGATAGAGGTGGAACAGTCTACTTCCTCATCAAAAACGCTTGAGTAGAAAGAAAAGTAAACCCAGTGGATGCAGCTCAAATTATGTAATTTTTTCTCAGCAGTAGCCTCTTACTAAAGAGGTATTGGCTGACAGCATCTTTAGAATCACCACCATCAATTTCTTTTACTTTGCCCCTTATGAAATGTCTGATCATTGCAGCTGGAAAGGGCAGTCGCCTTAAACAAAAAGGTGACTGTAAACCTCTCATTCACTTGCTGGGTGTGCCCCTGATCGAACGGGTCATCCGTTCTGCCATTGAAGCCGGAGCTGACGATTTTTATGCGGTTTCGGGATACCAGGGGGGTCGTGTCCGTGCCTTTCTGGATGATTTGTCCGCCTGCCTGAGAATTCAGATTACCCACATCATTAACAAGGATTGGGAAAAAGAAAACGGTCTTTCTGTACTCAAGGCAAGGGAACATTTACATGAACCCTTTTTGCTGATAATGGCAGATCATTTATTTGATCCTGCCATTGCCCGCAAATTAATGTCGTTTTCTTTGGATGATGGGGAAATTGCTCTTGCCGTGGATGAGGACACTCAAAATCCCTTCATCAATATGGAAGACGTTACCAGGGTAAAGACTAACGGTAAAAAAATATACAACATCGGCAAAAGCTTATCGGATTTCAATGGATTTGATACAGGCATTTTTTTCTGTTCTCCAGCTATCTTCAGTGCACTGGATCAGTCCGCGGAAAAGCAAAACAACACTTCTCTGTCTGGAGGAGGCCGTATTCTGGCTAACAAAAGCCGGTTTAAAGCTGTTAAAATTAACGGACTTTTCTGGATTGATGTGGACGATCCTACCTCCTTCCATAGGGCGGAGAATGCGCTTTTATCCAACCTCAGCAAGCATACAGATGGATTTGTATCAAAATATTTAAACAGACCCATATCGCTCAGGATTTCGAGACATCTTTTTTTAAAAACGGATATTTCTCCAAATTTTATTTCTCTCTTTTCTTTTTTGTTGTCTCTGTTGGGCGCATTTTTTTTCTTCTTAGGAGGATATGCCAGCCTGGTTATAGGAGGAATCCTGGCACAGGTATCATCTGTTATTGACGGTTGCGATGGGGAAGTTGCCAGACTGAAATACAAATCCACTGATTTTGGCGGCTGGTTTGACGCTGTCCTTGATCGATATGCCGATGGTTTTCTTCTTTTTGCTTTAACTTATTATGTTTGTGTTTCAAATGATAGTTTTGTGCTTGCGTTCTTTGTTGGCTTTTTGGCATTAATTGGTACATTTATGAATAGTTATACGGCTGACAAATATGACGGATTAATGAAACAAAAACTGGGATATGAAAAATTCTATTTCAGGATGGGACGCGACACCAGAATGTTCATCATTTTTTTAGGAGCAATGGTAAATCAACCATTGTTTACCCTCGCACTTATCGCCTTAATAACGAACATGGAAAACATAAGAAGGGTATTTGTTCTATACAAAAATGGATAATATTAATTGCATTAAAAGAAAGATTGAAAAAATTATTGAAAAATCTTCTGTTCCGGAAGATCCTGTACATTCAAGAAATACCTTGGAATGGCTGCTTAAATTAGAACCAAATGCTGATGTTGCCCTGCAAATCGCCGCATTGGGACATGACATAGAAAGGGCTGTTGTCCAACGGAAAGTAAAGCGGCAGTCTTACAAGAACTATGACGATTTCAAATATGGACATTCTCTAAACAGCGCAAAAATCCTTTCGGAACTAATGGAGGGA
Organism: uncultured Nitrospirota bacterium; assembly: GCA_913051775.1. Classification (GTDB taxonomy): domain Bacteria; phylum Nitrospinota; class Nitrospinia; order CAJXCL01; family CAJXCL01; genus CAJXCL01. Next base: position 3,815 of record CAJXCL010000080.1, read on the forward strand.
TGCAACATCAGCAGAGAATTAATAAACGATGTTACTTCTTTAGTGAGCAATCATGAAACAGGAGGGGACAAAAGGTCTGATATATTAAAAAATGCCGACAGCATATCATTTTTCCATGTGAATCTGCCTTACTACTTTGAAAGAAATAGTTTTGAAGAAACGAAAAAAAGGTATTTGTGGGGTTACAGGAAGTTGCCTGTTAATCTCAAAATGATTGTGGCAGAGTTTAATTATGATAATAAAAAGCTTGAGTCTCTAATAAATGTAAAATGCTTGTTTAAAAACTGACCTGCCACAAAATCATAGCTCCATCCATGATTTGGATATTCTGCTCTATGTCTTACGCAAGATCCATCGTTAAGCCATAGTCTCTTGCGTTTACGCTGCTTTGAGGGTACTTTTAACCCTTCCTGCCTCCATATTCTTTCCACTCGCTTACGGTTCACCTGATGAGAAGGATGGTGCCTTTGTATTGAATGAGAAGCCGTTCTTGCCGTTTCTATGACACAAAATTCCCACAAATTTTTCTGTAGTTGAATACAACTTGACTGCAATGCAAAATTTCTACTATGAAAGCAAACCAATATGTCATACCAGCAACTTTATCTAAAGCTATGTCCATTCTATTCCCCAATCCTTTAGTACCGTTGGAAAGTAAAAATTTTATAAAAAAAAGTTGTAAAAAATTTTATTTTTGATATCATTTAACTTGTAAGCATGAAGTTTGGCTTCTGGTTTTATGCTGTATCAATAATGCTGATATTGGAAGCATGGGATGAGCAACAATCTCCTATGCGTTTTTTTTAACGTTGATGGTTTTTTTGCGGTACCGGCTTCAAAATTTTTACTTACATAAGGTGG
>CAJXCL010000081.1 GCA_913051775.1 uncultured Nitrospirota bacterium
AATTGAAAAAACTCCTAAAATAATCTCCATGGAAAATATGACACCCGCCAATGGGGCGTTAAAAGTAGCAGCAATACCACCCGCAGCACCGCAGCCTACTAAAATTTTTATTCTTTCTGCGGACATATTAAATAATTGCCCCAATGCAGAACCTATGGATGAGCCAATTTGAACGATTGGTCCTTCCCTGCCTGCGGATCCTCCGGAACCAATACAAACGGCTGAGGCGAATGTCCTCAAGAGAATAGTTCTTGGTTTTATGATTCCGTTTTTCAAAGCGATTGACTGCATGACTTCAGGAACACCATGTCCCTTTGCTTCAGTTGGGAAAAAATGTGATAAAGGGCCGATGATTAGGCCGCCGGCCATTGGGATAAGAGGAAGAAAGTACCACGGCACGGAGGGAGCGATACTTAAAATCTCGAACCTGCCGTAAAAAAACATTTCTTTTAAAAATAGAATTAGCCAGCGAAAAAACTCAGAACTAAGACCGCTGCAGAGACCTATCAGACCGCCTAAAAATAACAGGTTCGGATCTTTCTTTACAAGAAAATGGTACAAAGAAATAATTCTATCTTTTAAAAGATCGCTGACCACTCTTTATTTCTCCGAGAATAACTGACTGCGGACGTTAACATTAAGACATAAGGGCATGTATGAAAAAATGGAAGAGTGTTTATCAGCTTTACCCTACTGGCGGGAAACTATGCCTTATAACAAATTTATATTCCAGAACCATCTCCATAACTTGAAAGATGTATTTTACATTCTTTTTTTGATGAATCATCTTCCAATTCCCATCTCCATCTTGCTTTTCTTGGATCTTCGCCTTCAAGAGTTGCAGTAGTGCAGGGATGTTTGCATCCTATAGTTGCATAACCTTCCGAATATAACGGATGTACAGGAAGATTTTTCTTTTTAATATATTCATCAAGGTCTGACTCCGACCAGGTGTATACAGGAGAAACTTTTATGATTTGCCTTCCATTAGCTATAATGGGCTGTATCTTCGGGAGTGTGCTCCTAAACTTTGATTGATCTTTTCTCAGGCCGGTGATCCACACTGTCAAAGTTTTTAACGCCTTATCAGAAGGTTCAACCTTTCGGATTTTGCAACAAAACTCTCTATGTGACGTACTCTCAAGAAAAAGGTATTCTCTCCAGTGAGATTGTTTAATCATTTCCTTGACGCGATTTTCATCCGGTTTAAAAACTTGAATTTTACCTTGATAAAGCTTATTCGCATAATGCCCCTCAATCTGTTTCATATAATCAATCGTTTCAGAAAACAATCTTCCCGTATCAATGGTAAATGCTCTAAAAGTATCCGTCACCCTGGAAGCCATATCCATAATGACTAGACCGGTTTTTTGAAATGAGGTTCCTATAGCAGTTTGAGTTCCGAATTTTTTAAAAATGTCAGCGAGCAAATCTTCCGCTTCTAAATCAGTCCACTTATTCACATATTTGTCTGCATTTTCTGATCTCATATCAAACATATAATTTTTAGACAGTTTTATCTCTTTGTTATGTTCCTCTTAAGAGAAGAGTTATTATTATTTGCTCTTGACATAATTCTCAATGACATAACTCATTGCAAGAAATCCACCTGCCAGACAAAAGAAGAAGAAAATTAGGATGTACTGAGTAACATGAAGAGCCTCTACTTCTTCATTCTCAAAGCCGGTGAGAGGAAAAGAAACCTCCAATATACCCCTTAGGTCGCCAACTTTCCAATCGGATTTAGGTGTTTGAGGGTGCCTATTATGACAAGAAACACAGGCCGCAAGCATTATGTCCGCTTTGGCATATCTTAAAACTCTTTTTCCATTTTGATCTTCGATAAGATAAAAAGGTTTTTTTTTGTTTTCTTTAATCGCTGTAAACGCATCTCTTTCAAAATTATCAAGAGGTTTGTAGTCTTTTATTCTCCAGGGAAAGGGATACATGCTGTATAGTCGAAATTCAATCCCATAGTTTGTCTTTTTGGATATATGCATAGCTAACTCCCTACTGAAAGTAGCCGGCAAAGGAATCGCTCCTTTTTTTTGATGATAATCATGCGTAACCTCAACACCTTGATTCTTTACGGTTTCAACAACCTTTGAGGCATACAACGTGCGAAAACTTTCAATTGTTTGCAGGTAATTGTTGGCAATATTTATTGCTGCCGCATCTGTGATTTTGGATTCTATCGTCAGCAGGTTTCTAAAAAATAAGAATCCCAATACCGCAAGGATGGCAAATGATAACAGCCGAAAATACTTGAACCAAAATGGTAATTTGGTGTCAATGGAATTCTTTTTCGAATCAAAAGTTCCATCATCTGGATCAGGTCGTGTGGTTTCATTACTCATTAAGTCTTGCTTCTTTTCTAAACATAACCAGAGATTGCTTTCTGGTTGTTAACTTAAATCTTAATTAATCATGAAATAATCGCGAAGCTAAAAAAAGCACATTCTTTCTATAGCATAAAGCGACGAGGTGCCGCAACCAAATAGGGAATCGTCCTAAAGAAGAAACGGTTAAATTTTCTGAGCTTTGCATAAGGCGCTCTAAAAAAAAAGAACTAAAAGCGCCAAAAAAAAAGAAGTTTTTACAGAGTGATAGTATATTACTTTGGTTGCGGTTTCGCCACGCCGGGCTTTAATAATCAATACACATACATACGACCGTAAGGGCGCTTGGAAACGGGGATAATTTTGGTATACTGGGAAAAATCGAAGATATCGAACTGCTCTCCCATTTCCTTACAAAAATCATTCAAGATGGGTTTTAATGTTTCTTTATCATACTTATCAAGTTCAAAATGTTTAACTTCTTTTCCTAATTTGTCTTCTTCCACTATGCCGCGTATATAAATTATCCCGCCATGCATTCCGGTAGCACAATAATCTCCCACCACAGGCCTGTCATTATTATTTGTACTCATTCCTAAAAGAATTAGCGTTCCGCCAGCCATATATTCACCAAAGAAATTTCCGGCTTTACCGCCAATCACCATAATGGGAACTTTATCCATATAACCTTTCATGTGAATCCCCACTCGATACCCACAATCTCCTTTAACATACAATTTTCCTCCCCGCATTCCATATCCAAGGACATCTCCCGCAAGCCCGTGAACAACAACCTTCCCATCGTTCATAGTGTTTCCCACACCATCCTGCGCATTATTTTCTACAATAAGCTTAGGGCCGTCCATGAACGCGGCCATATCCTCTCCCGGAACACCTTGGACATGAATGGTAACATTGTTAGCAGTAATACCATCGCCGATATACCGTTGACCACAAACATTGAGGAGGCGAATATCCTTGACCCCTTTTTTTATTTCTTTTCTGATCAGTTCGTTCAGGTCTTTGTAATAAACATCTTTTGCATCAATTTCGATCAAATACTTACTCCTCATCTAAATAAACAATCACAGCATCACCCGCGTGAGGGGCATAGCAGTCTTCCGCGTCAGGACAAATCTCTCTTATCGATGCCTCTTCGCTCGACATATAAACAGTGTTACCTTTTTTACCAACGACAAGGGGTCTCAGTTTCACCCTGTCATTTATACCTATTAAGCCACCGCTAAAAGCATACAAAAAGGCAAAAGGTCCGTTAAGCGCCGCTCCGGCATATACAGACCTGAGTAATGTAAGCTTGAGCTTTTCTTCCTCATCCAGCCGGTCTATATCTTTCCAAAAGTGAGGCGCCAAAGCAGAAAAAGTCTGCTCATACGACAATCTATTTTTCCTGTGCAGAAAATCGACAAGATAAGTTACAACTTCCGTATCTGTCATTAAAGTGCATGTATAACCATGAGCATCGAGGTACCTCTTGTTTATTCCGTAAGATGAAATTTCGCCGTTGTGGACAATGGATTTATCGAGAAGCGTAAATGGATGAGCTCCGCCCCACCATCCGGGAGTATTTGTCGGAAAGCGATTATGGGCTGTCCATATATACCCTTCGTAGTGATCAAGTTGGAAAAAATCAGCGATATCTTCCGGAAAGCCCACCCCTTTAAAAGCTCCCATATTCTTACCGCTGGAAACCACAAATGCTCCTTTCGCTTTTATGTTTATTTCCATAACAGTAGATACCATGTAGTCATCGGGATTGATTCCTTTGAGCATGGCCTCTGCGTTTGGTTCCGCAAAATATCTTTTAAAGTACGGGTGTCTGGTTATCTTGTCAGTCGAGGCATGAGGAATGGTTTCTTGGTGATGGATGCGCAAGGAACTGTCCAAGATCTCCTCCGTACTTTTCACATCACTTGGGCTGTCATACATCAAGTGTAAAGCATAAAGGTTTTTATATTCAGGATAAATGCCATAAGCGGCAAAACCTCCTCCCAGCCCATTACCACGATCATGCTGATTAGATATAGCTTTCTTGATAACAGAACCTGAAATCCTTTTCTTATCTTTATTTATTATACCAATTAGTCCACATGCAGCGCTATCCCTCTCCCGGTAAGGTGATTTCACCCAGGGTTCTGTAAATAATCCGAAATTTTCCATAATT
>CAJXCL010000082.1 GCA_913051775.1 uncultured Nitrospirota bacterium
TAATAAATGACACTGTTTTATTAAAGCACCCGTTTGATGAATAGTTAGACACCCGCATGTATCCAAAGGTTTCTTTTTTATTTGATTTTTTATTTCTTCCACGAGTTTTTTCTCATGTTCACTGCCTAATAAGATAATTTTTAATGAAAAATTTTTGTTTATTTTATTAATCAACTCGGAAAAATAGTGCGCGGGCCATAAGCGAGCAGGGTATTTTCCACCAGGCATGATGCCAATTTTCACTTGATTCCCGGTGATTTCATGTTCAGACAATAAGCTCTGAACAAATTGAGTATTTTCATTTGATATTGCGAACTGAGGAAGTTTATTTCCATTTTTTATTTCCAGTGGTTTTAATAAATCAAATAAGCGGTCTATCTCGTTTTTGGGGAGGATTTTATGTTTGAGATAGAAATGGTAATCTTCATACACTCGAAAACCAACACCGTATTTTATTCCCGCAAGAAAAAAGAAGATCATGTCCCTGCAAATAGTAAATGTTTTCCAGAGGTTGGAAGGCAGATAAACAACTAAATCATATTTTGTATTGCGGATGGTGCGATAAAAAGTGTAATAATGCTTCAATGAAACAAAATCATCCGGGGAAAAAGCATGAAAACTATCTATAAGGTTTAATGGTTTAATAATTTCTTCAGCGCCGACGTACTTTCTTGATCCGCTTGATGATAAAAGAGTAATTTCCGCATCATGATATTTCTTCCTTAATGCCATGTAAACCGGTGTGGATACTATTAGATCCCCTATATTTCCCACTTGGTAAACTAAAATTTTCAGCTTTTGATTTCCATGGAATTGGGAAAGTTGTGGCTTCTTAAAAAAAAAGCGATTAAGGACGCTTAAAAATACATTTGGCAGGTAAAATCTATTTTCTCCTGTCATATCTATTTATAGTGAGAGCCAATAATTAATACGCAAAAACACCATTTTGTCATTCCAGTCCCCATTTTCATCAGGATGCACTCCAGCAGAAATCTGATAAGATTATGAACAATGCCCATTCAATAGTAACGTAGATTTTTATCTATTTAGGTACAATAAGTTAGTGGACCTATAATAGTAATGTGTAACTTTTGTGCAAGTTTCTAGAGGGAATTTTTATTCGCATAATGACCAATGTCGCCACTCGATTTCAATGGTCTACGTGTTTTGTTGTTACACATTGTGCGGCACTTTTGAGTCGTTAGTATATCAAAAATTGTGGGGTCGAAAAAGTGTGCAAATACGTTTTGCTTACTGTTTGGTTAAGCACCGCCATAGCAACTTCCGCCTCATAAAAGCATATTGTGCTTTCAGCATTTGGAGATCATCATCCGATTTTATCTCAAACACTTATTTGAAATATATCTAAGTTATTTCTTGATAACTTAAACCTAATTTTTGGTACTCCCTATTCTCTATCTTTAATATTTTTTCGGTTCCCTCAAGCTGAGATAATTTTTCTGAGGCATTTCAATAAAACAGCAAAATTGGCCATCAGACCAAGTAACTGTCCAAGAAACATCAATAAAAAATTTATTTTTTTCCAGTTTAATATTAGATAGTAGGTCTATCTCTCGAAACCAATCACTATTATAATTCCATAAGCCATTATTTGACATTAGATTGTAACCGTCAAGCGAAGCTAGCGTTCTCTTGGAAAATATATTGAATAAAAATTCTTCATTGTAACGTGCCATCACTTGTTTTTTTAAGGGCAAATCAGCGTCTTACGTTACTATGGTTTTCAGTAGTCACAGTTTTGTGTGACTTTTTGTGTAACGTTATGAGAAAAGTTCAGCAAAAACAATGGCAGACTTTTTGGTGGAAAAGCTTTGTGGAAATTAGTTCGACTTGGAAATCAATAAGTTGCTATTGACCTTTTATTCCCATTCAATAACTTTGCATACATTGGAACGTGCAGCATTAGCTTTAGGTAAAACACTAAAAATAAAGATTGCTTAAAAAGGGTAGAGTAGAGAACAGGCGTAGTGGCTAGGAAAAAGTGATGGAAGTGCAGGCCATTTGGCTCATGCAAAGCCGTCAATGAATTGAAATTTGGGAAGAAGCGGCGGGACCTCTTTAAACCTTCCTGAAGTCGAACCTCTGTAGGTAACCACTCCTGCCTACGGTCTTCCGGTCGGTCAATTTACAGAAGTGTCCAAAGGAATGTTCGTAGTCATGAAGAATATCGCCTGAAAGCTGAGAGAAAAGAGAGACCAGTGAATAAAAGAGCTTTTTCCCCTGCGGAACAGCGTGATCAATAATCCTAATAACGCCTCCAGCACGTAAAACTCGAACCATTTCCTTTGAGGCAGCCTCAATCTCAGGCACATGTACAAGTGAGCCGGAGGCAAGGACAACGTCAAAGCTGGAATCTTCAAAGGGCAGCTGGCTAGCCGAGCCTTCTCTCAGGCGGGAATCTTCAAAGCCATACTTCTTTCTCGCCTGTTCCAGCATGCCACTCGATGGGTCTAGACCGTACACGTCAAACCCAAAATCTCGGGCAAGCGACATGAGGTAACCCGTACCACATCCAACGTCAAGAAAGCGTCCGATGGGAAGATCGTCGAAGGCAACCCTTTTGAGGTTCCTTCTCCATCCGGAAATAGAGGTGGCCCAATCGTATAAACCTGATGCATACCGCGTATAGGTTTTTCCATCCCAATGCGGAAGAATTGAACGTTTTGATTTACTCATGACAATACTCCCCAAAGTGCGTATGCTCCGAAGCCGATGAGCCCCACGGCAGTTGACAACCTCAGCGTTAGAATAAACTTCCTGGAAAAATAACTCAAGCCCTTTTTTACTAATCGAAAAAATACGGAATACCAAATAATATCCCCAATTCCTATCCCCACTAAGAACAGGGGCGCCGGCCAGCTAACAAGATCCGGGAATCCCCATTCGTTGAGCGTCTCAGCGATCAGAAGCCAAAAGAAAATGAATGCAGGGTTCGAACCGAGTAGAAGCCCAACACCGAAGTCCCGGACAGTAGTCCCGGGGCGGTCTGGTTTTTTTTCCGAACCCTCGTCCCTTTTGAGGGTTTGCTGCAGTTCCAAGAAACCCAGCACCAGAACAGCAATAGCGACGATTACTGCAAGAGTGATGCTAAGCTGAGTTTCTTCAAAATAAACATGGTAGCCAAAAAATGCGATGAACGCGCAAATTACGTCAGTGATAATGATGCCGGTAGAGAACAAGACAACATTAGGGAGAGGTTTTTCAGGGGGAAAGACGGCCCGTGCAACCCATAGATTGGTTGGACCCATGGGTACAGAAGAAAGAACACCGCAAAAACACCCGAGAGCTAGAAAGTAGATTGCGTCCACTAGCTTGGCTTGTGTTGGTGAAGGGGATGGCCAACTGAAACCCAGATTCCTGCCGGAATCGCGGGTGGAACTGGAGAAACCATACACAAAGTGGAGCCCAGTCGGAAGGACGCTATTTTTTCTCCTACAGTCACACGCTGACCTTCTTTCAAGCCGGGGCCACGATTGATTGTAGCTACCATTGGACCCCCAACGATTGACAAGTACCACTTCTGATCTTGATCATCCTGAAGCGAAACATTGACTCTCTCGTTGGTGAGTGCAGGAAGGGATGGAGTTTTTCGATAGGCCCAGGGGCGCAATAAAAGTAGCTCACCTGGAATATGCTCTACGCTCTTCACAACCCCGCTGACGGGTGAATGGATGTGGTGATAGTTTTTGTTATGTAGGAAAACATTTATAAAGTGATAATCATTTGGAATTTCGGGCCCGGATCCACCAAAAACCGTCCTCAGATTTTTCACCTCACCCTTCACTTTCACACGAGGTATCTCAGACACCTTTCCTTTCTCACACAGGAAGCCTTCACACGGCCAAATCCCCTTATCAGACACACTCAGAGGGCTGACAAAATCCCGCGTAAAAAAGTCCTGAAAGGTTTCATATCTGTTTTTGCCGCCACCCGGTACAAATTGGCGATAGTGGAACCACGAACCGAATTGCCACAGACAATATGGGCCAATCATGAAACGTGAAAAACGAGTTTCGTAGAGGCGCGAGATTGTTGCGGAAATGACTCTCTGGACGGATGCCGATAGCCGGCCCCAGAGATTGAGGGATAGAAATCCTAAGACTTTATAAGCTGTTGCTGAGTGAAATGCCATTGTAGTTGGTTAACATTGTAAAGAGAAGTTCATTCAAAATTTAAAAAGCTGATGATAGAACCTCCATTGGTTGTTGATCCAATTAGTGTCGACAGTCATTTACTATTAATTCATATTGTACCATTGTAACTTGTGTGGCTCACTACTTCTCAAACTGCTATTGCCATTGAATAAAAAATAATGCCTTACTAACTGTCTTTCAAATATCTCTTTATCAGTTAAGTCTTTCGTATTTTTTTTCGCAGTATAACTAACCATTGCTCGTGTAAATTTGTAATGTTCTTCTTTTGTAGGTACTGCCATT
>CAJXCL010000083.1 GCA_913051775.1 uncultured Nitrospirota bacterium
ACATCCAATAGATCATCTTCTTTATCAAGGAGGCTCTTCAGTTTTTTGAAACAGGATTGGCTGCAGGTCAAAAGCATGAGATCATGACCATGCTTTTTTGCTTCTGAATCACTTGTAGACATAATCGCAGGGACTTTTTTATCTATAGCCTTAAATCCTAAAAAAATAATATTTCCTTCATTCTCTTTCATGTCAACCCCATCCGGAAACTTTGCCCCAATAGCGTGAATCTCCACGTCTTCATCCACAAATTCACCACACCAGGCGCATGTATTTTCAGGAGGCAGTTTGACCATAACATTTACCCACAGGTTTCATAGCGTGGCCAAGGCGCCACAACCAATTACAACACCCTGTGTCCCTCCGGGACAGGGTGTGTCAAAAAACTTTGCAGAGCTACGTTCAGCTTTGCTAAAAAAAATAAGGTTTCACATATTATAAAAATCAAGACGGCAAGTCAAAGTTTAATCCTTAATTGCCAACAATACTTTGATGTGATAGAGTCTTCGCTTATAGATAACGAATCAGGGAACTTAGATTCCCGGCTTGACCGGAAATCTACTTAAAATTGAAATGTATACTCCATCGTTTGAAGAATTTAAAAAAATGGCAGAGAAGGGAAATCTTGTGCCTGTCTACAGAGATATGATGGCAGATATGGAAACCCCTGTTTCCGCGTTTTTAAAAATAAAGAAAGGAAATTATTCCTTTCTCTTCGAAAGCGTTGAAGGGGGCGAAAAATGGGCTCGATACTGTTTTCTTGGATGTGATCCGTCAATCGTGTTTTTAAGCAAGGGCGATAAAACAACTATAATTAGAGATGGCCGGTCAGAAGTGTTTGATAACCATGGTGATCCATTAGGCTCTCTCAAAAAACTTATGGCTGAATTCACCCCTGTTATATTGAAAGGTTTGCCGAGGTTCTTTGGCGGAGCAGTTGGATTCCTGAGTTATGACATGGTAAAATATTTTGAGGAATTGCCAGACACCGTGAAAGACGACCTTAATCAGAAAGACGCCGTTTTTATAATTACAGACTCTATTCTGATTTTTGACAATGTTAACCAGAAAATCAAAATTGTATCTAATGTTTTTTTAAAAAATTGCGACCTCAGAGAAGCTTATGATAAGGCAATTTATAAAATTGATAGTCTCATTTCCCGTTTACAAAAACCCGTAGTCTCTGGCATCCGGGATAAAAAACGTGTTCTCAATAAAAAACCAAAAGTTGAATCCAACTTTACTAAAGAAGATTTTAAAAAAGCAGTTCTGAAAGGTAAAGAATATATCCGCAATGGAGATATAATACAGGTAGTTCTTGCCCAACGTTTAAAAACAGCTATTTCTACTGATCCATTTAATATTTATCGTGCTTTAAGGACATTTAACCCGTCTCCTTATATGTATTACTTGCAATTAGGAGATGTGGAAATAGTAGGAACATCCCCTGAGGTGCTTGTCAGGTTGGAAGAAAATGAGGTTGAAGTAAGACCTATTGCCGGAACCAGACCGAGGGGAATAACAGAGGAGGAAGACCTCGTCCTGGAAAAGGAATTGCTTACAGATGAAAAAGAGCGGGCCGAACACATTATGCTTGTAGATTTGGGTCGCAACGATCTCGGACGAATAGCTGATATCGGCTCGGTTAATGTTAATGAGCAGATGATAATTGAAAGATATTCCCATGTTATGCACATAGTTTCCAATGTCAGAGCAGTTTTGAAAAAGGAGAGAGACTCTTATGACGTGATTAGAGCCACATTCCCGGCTGGAACGGTTTCGGGCGCTCCGAAAATCAGAGCTATGGAAATTATAGATGAACTGGAGCCAACCCGAAGAGGGACTTATGCAGGTGCCGTAGGCTATTTCAGTTTTTCAGGAAATATGGATACTGCTATAGCAATCAGAACCCTTGTCATAGAGAGTAATACAGCGTATCTTGGTGTTGGAGCAGGTATTGTGGCTGATTCCGATCCGGACAGGGAATACGAGGAAACAATAAATAAGGGAAAGGCATTGTTAAAAGCAATAGAAATGGCAGAACAAGGGTTATAGTTATTAACTAATAACGAGCGATTGACATGTTGTTAATGATCGACAATTATGACTCCTTTACGTACAACCTGGTGCAATACCTTGGAGAGCTGGGTGCAGATATAGGGGTTTTTCGTAATAATAAAATATCAATTCAAGAAATCGAAAAAATAAAACCGGAAAAAATCGTGATTTCTCCTGGGCCGGGAACTCCTGAAAAGGCCGGGATTTCTGTAAATTTAGTTAGAGCATTTGCCGGAAAGATCCCGATCCTCGGAGTTTGCCTTGGACATCAATCCATTGGACATGCCTTTGGTGCTGAAATTATTCATGCGGGGAAATTAATGCATGGGAAGACTTCTATGATTAAACATGATAGAAAATCAATTTTTAAAAATCTACCTGTCCCCTTCAAAGCAACGCGTTACCATTCACTTGTAATTCGCAGGGATACCCTGTCTGACGATTTTGAAATTACCGCGGAATCCGAGGATAATGAAATCATGGGAATCCGACATAAAAAATACATCCTGGAAGGAATTCAATTCCATCCCGAATCTATCATGACAGAGACCGGTAAAGACTTATTAAAAAATTTTTTGACTTTGCAATGATTATTAACTCTATTTCTAAATTAGTAGAAGGAATTAATCTGACAAAAGATGAGATGATCGCTGTGATGTCTCAAATTTTGAAAGGTGAAGCAACTAATTCTCAAATTGCCGCCTTCATTACTGCTCTTAGGTTGAAGGGTGAGACCGTAGATGAAATATCAGGAGCAGTGCAAGTTATGCGTAAGATGGCGACAAAAATAAATACCCGGGCTGAAAATATAGTAGATACTTGCGGAACAGGAGGAGATGCGTCCAATACATTTAATATTTCTACAACCGCTGCCTTCGTTGCCGCGGGAGCCGGAGTCACAATAGCCAAACACGGAAACAGGTCCGTATCCAGCCAGTCAGGTAGCGCGGATGTTTTAAAAGCGCTTGGGGTTAATATTGACACAGAGAATACAAAAGTGGAGGAGTGCCTGAATGAAATTGGGATAGGCTTTCTGTTTGCTCCTAGATTGCACGGAGCAATGAAACATGCTATTGGCCCGAGACGGGAGATAAAAATCAGGACCATATTTAATATTCTTGGTCCCCTGACTAATCCTTCGGAAGCCAAGAATCAGATAATTGGAGTATATGATTCTGAACTCGCCTATACACTGGCCAGAGTCCTTAAAGATATGGGAAGTGAACACGTCTTTGTCGTTCACGGTAAAGATGGAATGGATGAAATAACTCTTGTATCAAACACCGTAGTTGCAGAACTGAAAAATGGAGTTTTAAAGGAATATGAGCTTAATCCAAGACATTATGGATTTAATTTGTGCAAATCGGAAGATCTTCAGGGCGGAAATCCGGATCAAAATGCTGCCATAACAACATCTGTATTATTGGGCGGTAAAGGACCCAAACGGGATATTGTTCTTTTAAATGCCGCGGCAGCAATAATAGTTTCCAAAAGAGCTTCAGATTTCCATGAAGCTTTAGCATTAGCCGAAAAGTCGATTGATTCAGGAAAAGCTTATCAGAAACTTGAAAATTTGATCAAGCTAACACAGGCATAATTATAATGAGTATTCGATTATCAGCAGTTAGCTTTTAGCTTCAAAAATCTTTTGCTGACCGCTGATAACTGAACACTTTTCATATGCTGAAACCTTATAACAACAAATGGCCGAACGTATCTTCCAGCGCATTTATAGAAAACTCCGCTCGGGTTATAGGCGATGTCACAATAGGAGAAGAATCCAGTATTTGGTTTAACGCAATTGTAAGGGGAGATGTGAATTACATTCGCATTGGAAACCGGACAAATATCCAGGACGCTACTGTCATTCACGTAACACACGACACCCATCCAACAATTCTCGAAGATGACATTACTGTGGGGCACTCTGTTACCATACACGGCTGCACTATAAGATCCCGGGCTCTTATAGGTATGGGAGCAATCATATTAGATGGCGCGGAGGTGGAGTCAGATTGCATTATAGCCGCCGGCTCCCTTGTAACAGAAGGAAAAGGGATCCCATCCGGCTGGATGGCAATGGGAGTACCAGCAAAACCAGTCAGGGAACTAACTGGGAAGGAACTCACGTCTCTGCTCGAACACGCGAAAAATTATATCAAATACAAAAATATTTATATTAATGATTCTAAATAAAATAATCGATATAAAAAAAAAAGAACTCAAAAATTCTAAAAGCTCTGATTCGCTTCAAGAAGTCAGGAAAAAAGTTGGAGATGCTGAGAATAACAGAGGATTCAAAAAGTCGCTTGCAAATGACTCCATTAATATTATCGCAGAAATAAAAAAGGCTTCTCCCTCAAAGGGGATTATCCGTGAAGATTTTAATCCTG
>CAJXCL010000084.1 GCA_913051775.1 uncultured Nitrospirota bacterium
GCCAAAAAGGGGCAAGGAAAAGATTCCAGTTCTCCAAGAGATAGTTTTTTAATTTCTATACCACTACAATCTCTAATTCTACAGCAATATTTGTCTTCACTCCAAACAAGGATTTCCTGATAGCTTTTTTCAAAAGGTCAATTCAATGAAAAATAATATTTTGGATGGGAAAGCTATTTCCACTGTTATAAAAAAAGAAATCGCAGCGGAAATAAAATCTCTGAATACTAAATCAGTCATCCAGCCAGGGCTTGCGGTTATCCAGGTGGGAGATAACCCCGCATCTTCGATTTACGTACGTAACAAAAAAAAGTCTTGCGATGAGGCTGGTATCAAGTCCTTTGAACATCGACTAAGTGATAAAACATCAGAAGAAGAACTTTTAACATTAATCAAACAATTAAATGATAACGAGGGTATACATGGTATTTTAGTTCAACTCCCTCTTCCTTCCCATATACGGGAGCACGTTGTTTTGGAAGCAATTTCTCCTGATAAGGATGTAGATGGTTTTCATCCATATAATGTCGGGAAGCTCATGGTTGGTAAAGGGTCGCTTCTCCCCTGTACTCCAGCGGGTATCATCGAACTTTTAGAGAGGAGCGAAGTAAAAATTGAGGGAAAGAAAGCAGTCATTTTGGGACGGAGCAATATTGTAGGGAAACCCCTTGCTATTATGCTACTCCAGAAAAATGCTACTGTCACCATATGCCATTCAAAAACAAAAAACCTTCCGGATATTACAAAGCGGGCTGACATTTTAGTTGCTGCTATTGGATCACCGGAGTTTGTTAAAGAAGATATGGTTAAAGAAGGGGCTGTTGTCATTGATGTTGGTATTAACCGCGTGGAAAAGAAGCTCGTTGGCGATGTTGATTTTGAAAAAGTTTCACAAAAAGCCTCTCAGATAACACCCGTTCCGGGAGGAATAGGACCTATGACAATAGCTTTGCTTATGAAAAATGGGTTGTCTGCATTTAAGAACCAGATGAAAATAAAATAATTTGAACGCGGATTTCCTCAGACTGCCCTGGACTCTTTTACCGCTCATTAGGCCTCAACATTAGTATTTTGCAACCAATGAGCATTGACTAATAACCAGTCTGTATCCCAAATTAACATTCTTGTACTATAATACGTAGTTATGAATAATTATAGTATCCCTCATGCCGAAGAGAATTCTAAGAATCCCGAACGGCAAGTCTACACTGTTACAGAAATAACCCGCTCCATTAAGTTTTCTCTTGAGACTGAATTCCCCCTGGTTTGGATTGAAGGAGAAATTTCCAACCTTAGAATTCCATCATCAGGCCACATGTACCTGACAATTAAAGACGAGAAAAGCCAGATAAAAGTAGTGATGTTTAGATCCGGAAAATCCCAGTTGAAGTTTGAGCCAAAAGACGGAGATCAGGTCATTGTAAAAGGAAAAATAACGGTTTATGAGCCGAGAGGCGAATATCAAATTGTTATCGATTACATGGAGCCAAAAGGAATTGGCGCTCTTCAGTTAGCGTTTCAGCAATTGAAGGAAAAGCTTTCAAAAGAAGGATTATTTGATGAAGAATTGAAAAAAGGTCTCCCTCTTTTGCCGCAAAAAATAGGTATTATAACTTCTCCAACAGGGGCGGCTATACGTGATATTTTGAATATTATAGACCGTCGTTTCCCTAATGTGCATATTTTGATTGCTCCCGTGAAAGTTCAGGGAGAAGGTGCCGCGCAGGAAATAGCCGCCGCCGTCAAAGACTTAAATAAAATTAAAGGTGTCGATGCCGTCATTGTTGGAAGAGGTGGGGGTTCCATAGAAGATCTCTGGGCCTTCAATGAAGAGGTAGTTGCAAGAGCTATTTTTGAATCAGAGGTTTCTGTTATTTCCGCAGTGGGCCATGAAATTGACTTTACCATCTCAGACTTTGTGGCGGATTTAAGAGCACCCACCCCTTCGGCTGCCGCGGAATTGGTGGTCAGAGATAAAAATAACCTCTTGGAAAATATTGTTGCATTAAACAAAAGACTCCTGAGAAATATCCGTGGGATTTTATCCGAGTCGAAAATTCAACTAGAAAACCTGGTATCTCGAAAAGTTCTGCAGGATCCGCTAACCCCTATTCACGAAAAGCAGCAGAGGCTGGATGAAGTTACTTTAAGAATGGAAAGGGCGATAAAGAATTTCCTGCAAACACAAAAAGAAAAAACCAGGGCAAACAAAAAGCATCTTTTTCTCCTTAATCCTTTAAACAAGATAAAACAAAACAAGGTGTTGCTAAGAGAGGTAGAAAAAAAAATCAACTCTCAAATGAACTTTACTTTGAACATGTCGCGTAATACACTTAATGCGGCTATGAAGCGTCTGGATTCCGTAAGCCCTTTGTCCGTTCTGAAAAGAGGTTATGCTGTTTGCCGTACCTACCCTGAGGGAAAAGTTTTGAAGGATTCCAGAAAAGTATCAATAGGAGAATTTGTTAAAGTGCAATTGTCAAAAGGAAAATTGTTGTGCAATATAAAGGGCAGGGAAAACGAAAAACAAACAAAAGTATAAGATATTTAAATTAGTTGTATATTTATTTTTTTTTGATATATTAATCAACGTATTTTGTTCGGAAAAAATTAAATGGCAGGATTAACCTTTGAAAAATCCCTTGAAAGGCTTGAGGAAATTGTTGAAGAATTGGAAAACAGTGACCTCGATATAGACAAATCATTAAAAGTTTTTGAAGAAGGTGTTAAATTATCCCGGCTTTGTGCTAAAAAATTGGACGAAGCGGAAAAGAAAATCGAACTCCTTATCAAAGGTGAAAAAGGAGAATTTATTACCGAACTATTCTCCCCTCCAAAAACAGAAGATGATTAATGGTCAAAAAACGATTGGATTCTCTTCTTGTTGAAAAACAGCTAACTAACAGTAGAGAAGAGGCAAAAAGGCTGATCCTTGCTGGAAAAACACTTGTCAATGGAGTCGCTTTATCCAAGGTGGGTTCCTTAATTAATGAGGAATCCGATATTAAATTAAAGGACAAGGGGCATCCGTTTGTCAGTCGCGGCGGATTGAAACTTGCTGGAGCGCTTAAAGAATTTAATGTAAAGGTAAGAGGCTTAACCGCTCTGGATGCAGGTGCTTCAACAGGGGGATTTGCCGATTGTCTGCTCCAAAATGGCGTTAAAAAGGTTTTTGCCGTTGACGTCGGGTATGGTCAATTAGCCTGGAAAATAAGAAACGATCCTAGGATTGTTGCTATTGAAAAAAAAAATGTGCGCTACTTAACAATATCAGACCTTGGAGAAGCTGTAGACCTAGCAGTAGTTGATCTGTCTTTTATATCTGTCAAGCTGGTCCTTCCTGCAATAATTTCGGTTCTTAAAAGGAAAGGGCGCATTATTTCGCTTATAAAACCTCAGTTTGAAGTGGGTAAAGGCGAAGTTGGCAAAGGCGGCATTGTAAGGGATAAAAAAAAACATATTAAAGTCTTGAATGATATCAGCCAGTTCACTAAAGACGCGGGGCTGGATGTGCTTGGACATGTTCAGTCGCCTATTGCAGGAGCTAAAGGAAACACAGAATATTTTTTTCTTTTTGCCTTAAATTAAGAAAACAATGCTTGCAAAAAATCTGTAGTTCTAATAGTGGATGATGACAAAAAGGAGCTTTTTGCAGTGGTAAGGTCTGTAGTTTTTAATGATTTTTTAAATTCACCGTCTCTCATGTTATAGTACGGTGAATTTTTTCTTTTAAACAGTCTGGCCATATTTTGCTTAGGTTGATGTCAAAAGAAGTGTTCCAATAATGTTCTGTTTTAGAGTAAAAATTATACAGAAATGGCTAAGTTTTGCCAAGGATGAAATTTTTAGATTAAGAGATATAGTGTATAATTTTAATAAGATATGAGATTAATGCGGGAGTAACTCAGTGGTAGAGTGCAACCTTGCCAAGGTTGAAGTCGCGGGTCCGAATCCCGTCTCCCGCTCCATCTGTTATCCAACCGGCTTTTTTCACCGCGGAGAACTCAACAATCACAGAGTGGCAGGTCCACAGCTAAAATTCGGCAAGGAAAACCGAATTGGACGGTTTTCGAAGGAAAGCCGCTAGGAGGGTTGAGGCCATGGATGGCTGATAATCAAGTGAATGACAACCCCCCTGTATCCCCCTTTTTTAAGGGGGAATTTGGGGAGAGAATTCCCCTCTATCAAGAGGGGTGTCCCTCCGAGACGGGGTGTGTTAAAAAACTTTTCCAAAATAACACAATTTTACAGATTTGCAGTACTGAGTATTAAAGCTTCAGGATGGCTTTTTTCATTGAACCAACAAGCTGTCTTACCTGGTTTAAAGTATTTCCGGTTTGAAATCCCTTTTCAATTATTTTTACGATTGCACTGCCTACTATTGCCCCGTCAGATATTTTAGCGGAAAAAGCCGCTTGTTTGG
>CAJXCL010000085.1 GCA_913051775.1 uncultured Nitrospirota bacterium
TCCAAAGGGAGCGAGCAGATTTTCCAGTGGGGTTGGAATGCGGATTATCCTGATCCTGAAAATTTTTTATTTCTCCTTTACGGCCCTAACAAAAGAGTTGGAAAGCATGGAGAAAACACAGCTAATTATGAAAATTCGGAATTTGACGCGCTTTTCATAAAAATGGCTAATATGGAAAACAACCCGGATCGGCTCAATATTATTCAGAAAATGCTCCGCATTCTCCAGGAAGACGCACCATGGGTTTCGGCGTTTCACCCGATAGGTTTTGGTCTTTATCACGAGTGGTATCTTAACGCCTATCCCAACTTAATGGCAAACAACACGCTTAAATATAAACGGATTGATCCGGAGTTACGAATGAAAAGCAGGAACGAGTGGAACCAACCAATACTTTGGCCTTTGTTCTTAATATCAATCATTGCCATAATCAGTATAGTGCCTATTGCTGTAAAAATTTACCGTAAAAATTCTTTCTGACGGGATGAACAGGATTTATGATTTGGAGTTAAAAGGCTAGCCCTTCGCTTGTCATTTTGAGCAAAGCGAAGAATCTAAAAGGGCTCAGGATAAACTCCGTGAGACTTTTTTCAATAATCTTGTTAATCCTGTTACCTTGTCTAATATTTTTTTGAATTTAAATAATTATGCTTAATTACATCATCCGTCGCAGTTTATATGCTATCCCCATTCTCCTCGGGGTAAACATAATTACCTTTGTCTTGTTCTTTGTCGTCAACACACCGGATCAGATGGCGCGGTTGCACCTGGGGATGAAACGGGTAACTCCAGAGGCTATTGAAAAATGGAAAAAAGATCATAATTATCATCTTCCCCGCTTCTGGAATGGAGCTGAGTCAGGGTTTGAAAAGATAACACAGTCGATTTTTTATCAGAAATCTGTCGGTCTTTTTGTTCTCCGTTTTGGAAAATCCGATGAAGGTAGGGACATCACACATGAAATTGGGAAACGCATGTGGCCGAGCCTCGCAATCGCCTTACCAACATTTCTTCTTGGAATCCTTGTAAATATCACAGTCTCCATGTTTATTGCCTTTGTTCGTGGAAGTTACATGGATATCAGTGCCATGGTTTTGTGCGTTATTATAATGTCCATATCCGGACTCTTTTATATAATTGGCGGACAATTTCTTTTTGGCAAAATGCTGCGCTTAGTGCCAATTTCCGGTTATGATTCAGGTTTTTCAGCTGTAAAATTTGTCATTTTACCCGTAGTAATAGGTGTTATAGGCGGTATCGGCGGTGGAGTGCGCTGGTATCGTACCCTGTTCCTCGAAGAAATAGGAAAAGACTATATCCGTACTGCCAGATCCAAAGGCCTGACGGAAACAACCGTGCTTTTCAAGCATGGATTAAAAAACACTTTGATTCCGATATTAACAGGTGTTGTTGTAATCATTCCATTACTGTTTATGGGTTCTCTTGTGATGGAAGCTTTTTTCGGCATTCCCGGATTAGGAAGTTATACAATCAACGCCATTAATTCCCAGGATTTTAATATTGTGCGCGCCATGGTCTTTCTCGGGTCTGTGCTCTACATCGTGGGCTTGATATTAACAGATATCTGCTATAGCTGGGTAGATCCAAGGATTAGGTTTGAATAAGGAGTGATTACACTAATTAAATTTAGATTGAGCAGATTTTAGAAATCAGTGTAATCAAAGTATTAATAATAGGTGCAATCATCTAAATTATGAGTTTTAAATTAGTATTTCTTTCGACGGACATTTTAATTTATCTTCTGTTTTTCGTCGCGGTTAGTTTTGCCGTATATAGCTCAAGGTTCGAGCACCTTCGCGCTCCCTGGCGGCAGGTGGTTCATAACAGGTTAGCTATGACAGCGGCTTTTGTCCTTTCCGGTTACCTCACGATTGCTCTGTGTGATTCCATTCATTTCCAGCAGTACGCGATAGATGAAAACGGACAACCTATCCATGACAACAAAGGTCATCCTGTTTATAATCCGGAAGTTCTTTCCCTTTTTGATCTGTTTGTGACAAACATCAGGGAAAATACTGAAAGCACTTATTCAGCGCCTTTATCTGCTCAATCTTACAGCAAAGAAAACATTGCCCTGCCTGATGGAAAACAGATGCGAGATTATCCGAAATTAAAATTTCCTAAAAAACACCTTTTCGGAACAGATAAAGTGGGGCAGGATGTTTTTTATAGGGCCTTAAAAGGAATACGCACCGGCGTTGTTATTGGCACTCTGACAACCTTAATCATGCTTCCCTTTGCCATCATGATGGGCATAATGGCCGGGTATTTCAAGGGCCGGGTGGACGACATCATCCAGTATATATACACAACTCTCAGTTCCATTCCAGGGGTTTTGTTAATCGCGTCCGCTGTATTAATGCTTCAGGTTTACATGGATACTCACGCGGATCAATTTGAAAGTATCACAGTTCGTGCTGATACAAGATTGCTATTTCTCTGCATGATTCTCGGCGTAAGCAGTTGGACAGGCTTATGCAGAATTTTAAGAGGAGAGACATTGAAGCTCCGGGAGATGGAATACGTGCAGGCATCGCAGGCCCTTGGAGTAAATCATTTTAAAATTCTTCGAAAACACATTGTACCGAATATTATGCATATAGTGTTAATTTCAGTTGTCCTTGATTTCAGCGGTTTAGTATTGGCGGAAGCGGTATTGGCTTATGTGGGAGTAGGAGTGGATCCATCCATGGAAAGCTGGGGGAATATGATTAACGCGGCAAGGTTAGAGCTGGCGCGTGATCCTATTGTCTGGTGGAACTTGGCTGCAGCATTTGTCCTCATGTTTGGATTGGTACTCTCCGCGAACTTGTTTGCCGACTCGGTGCGGGATGCCTTTGATCCAAGGCTGAGAACAAGATAAAAAGTATATTACCGATTTCAAATTTCATAATGCAAATTTAAAATACTCAAACAAAAAAATAAATTAAAATAATGTATTGAATCAGAAATCTGGAATCTGAAATTAAAAACATATGTCTATACTTATTTCAGTAAAAAATCTTAAAACGTCTTTCCAAACTGTTAATGGGTTAGCCTGTGCTGTGGATGGAATATCTTTTGATATTCATAGGGGAAAAACCTTGGCCATTGTAGGGGAATCAGGATGCGGGAAAACCGTTACAGCTCTCTCCATCATACGACTTATCCAGGGTCCGGCAGGACAGATTGCAGGCGGGGAGATTTATTTTGAGGGTCAGAACTTGCTGAAACTTCCGGAAAATAAAATGAGGGAAGTCCGCGGCAACAGGATCTCCATGATTTTCCAGGAACCTATGACCAGCTTGAACCCTGTTATGACTATAGGCGAACAAATTATGGAAGTTACCCGGCTGCACAAAGGGTATTCCAAAAAGGAAGCTTTGGAAAAAGCGATTGAAATGCTGGATCTCGTAAAAATTCCTGATTCTGTAAGTCGTATTTCCGAGTATCCCCATCAACTCTCCGGCGGTATGAAACAACGGGTAATGATTGCTATGGCCCTCTCCTGTGAACCCGGTTTGTTGATAGCCGATGAACCAACTACAGCGCTTGATGTTACTGTACAGGCTCAGATATTAAAATTAATGAAAGAGCTGCAGCAAAAAAAAGGAACAGCGATTTTACTGATCACCCATGATATGAGTGTAGTTTATGAAACAGCGGATTATGTTACGGTTATGTACGCGGGTAAGGCTGTAGAGCAGGCAGAGCGTTCTCAGTTTTTTAAACATGCCCGCCATCCGTACTCTACTAAACTATTTGAATCTTTACCTGATGCGAAAAAAAGAGGGAGCGAACTTAGCGCTATACCGGGCCGCGTTCCTGATCCCGTAAAATATCCTCCAGGTTGCAGGTTCGCGGAACGATGTCACCTTGTATTCGACAAGTGTTGCACAGAGTATCCGGCTCTCCGGCCTATCGATAAAGGTCAATCAATTGCCTGTCATCTCGGAAAAGACGCGCCAACTATTAAAATTGAAAAACTTACGGAAGTACAAAAAAAGAAAAAAGAAATTCAATCCGCTCTCACCCCATTACTTGCAGTAAAAAATTTAAAAGTTTATTTTCCTATTCATAAGGGATTATTTCAGCGTGTGGTTGG
>CAJXCL010000086.1 GCA_913051775.1 uncultured Nitrospirota bacterium
GCACTGCCTACTATTGCCCCGTCAGATATTTTAGCGGAAAAAGCCGCTTGTTTGGGGTTTGAAATGCCAAATCCAATTGCAACCGGTTTTGATGATGTTCGTTTTATTTTACAAATATTTTCTTTTAAATCTTGAGCCATTTTTTCTCTCATTCCTGTCACACCGGTTAATGAAACATAATATATAAACCCGCTGCTCATCTCCGATACTATTTTTATCCGTTCTTTAGTGCTTGTGGGCGCAAGCAAAAAAATCATATCAAGTTCATTAGTCTTTGTTAATTTAGATAAAGACGTTGCTTCCTCTGGTGGCAGGTCTGGAATGATCACACCATCCACTCCCGCATTTATGGAGTCCTTTACAAACTCCTCTTCGCCATATCTAAAAATAGGGTTATAACTACTCATCAACACAATAGGGACAGAACAGGTTTTGCTCACAACGCAAACCATTTTAATAATCTTTTTTAAGGTTGTGCCAGATTTAAGGGATCTCAGGGCGGATTTCTGTATTACAGGCCCATCGGCTAAAGGATCTGAAAAGGGAACTCCAAGCTCAATAATATCCGTGCCGCCTTCTTCAAGGGCGTGGATATATTGAACAGTAGAATCAATCTCAGGGTCACCTGCTGTTATAAAGGAAATTAAAGCTTTTTGGTTCTTTTGTTTTAATTGGTGAAATGTTTTTTCAATTTTATTCATTTTTAAATAATCAGACAAGATAACGGGGTAAACAGGATTTTATGTACCACGCACTTTTAAAGTGCGTGGTACACCATATACTCGTTTATTGCACTCCAAAAAAAAATCCAGTCCATCATGTCAAGAAACTATTAACTCAACTAAGAATATCTGAAACCTGTTGGACGTCCTTGTCGCCTCTGCCGGAGAGACAAATAATTAATATCTCACTTTTTTTCATGCAAGGGACGATTTTTGACGCATAAGCAATGGCATGAGCGCATTCCAGTGCAGGTATGATTCCCTCTTCTTCAGAAAATATCTGGAACCATTTTAAAGCCTCTTTGTCGGTAATAGTCACATACTTTGCCCGTTTAATCTCCTTGTAGTAACTATGCTCGGGGCCCACTCCGGGGTAGTCTAATCCGGCGGAAATAGAATGGGCGGGAGAAATCTGTCCATCATGATTATGCAGCAGATAGCTCATGCTGCCGTGCAAGACTCCTGGAGTGCCGGCTGTCAATGAGGCGCCGTGCTTGCCTGTATTAAGACCGTATCCCGCGGCTTCCACCCCAATAAACTTAACATTTTTATCTTTAAAAAAGGGATGAAAAATTCCTAAAGAATTACTTCCACCACCAACGCATGCAACAATAACATTAGGCAATTTTTTTTCGATCTGCAAAATTTGTCTTTTGGTTTCTTTACCGATTATCGATTGGAAATCCCTTACAATCATAGGGAAGGGATGAGGTCCTACCACAGAGCCGATAATATAATGAGTATCCTTGACAGTAGTTATCCAGTTTCGGAGCGCCTCGGAGGTAGCATCTTTTAATGTTCTTGTGCCAGCAGATACAGGGGTTACTTTCGCTCCAAGCAATTTCATCCTGAAAACATTTAAAGCCTGTCGCTGAATATCTTCATCACCCATAAATACTTCGCATTTCAGCCCAAAGAGAGCTGCTGCTGTGGCTGTTGCAACGCCGTGTTGACCGGCACCGGTTTCCGCAATAACCCTCTTTTTCCCCATTCTTCTCGTTAGCAAAGCCTGGCCGATAGTATTGTTGATTTTATGAGCGCCTGTATGGTTCAGGTCTTCACGTTTCAGGTAGATTTTCGCTCCGCCCAATCTTTTTGTCAGCCTTTCTGCGAAAAAGAGAGGTGAAGGTCTCCCGACATATTCCTTTAAATAGTATTGGAACTCTTTTTTAAACCGGGGATCTTTTTTAACAGAGCTATACACTTTTTCAAGTTCCAGCAAAGCAGGCATGAGTGTTTCTATAACATACCTGCCCCCAAATTTTTCAAAATGTCCTGTTTTGTCAGGTTTCATAATAACAGCTTTAAGGTATCAGCTATCAGTTTTCAACAAAGGTTTATAAACTAAACTTATCCAACAGCTTTGGACCTGATAATAAATTCTTTAACCTTATTTTTATTTTTGATGCCTGGCTTTTTTTCTACACCGCTGTTGACATCCACTCCGTAAGGGGCTACTTTTTTAACTGCTTCTTCAACATTATCCGGTGTTAAGCCTCCTGCCAGAATAATTTTTCCATATTGTTTTGCTTTCTCCGCCAGCTTCCAGTCAAAAGTCAATCCACTTCCACCAAAACTATTTTTATCAAAACTATCCAACAAAAAAGTATCAACATCGTATTTTTTTAGACCTTCAATTGATGAATCATTTTTTACTCTTATCGCTTTAATGAGCTTGCCCTCAACCAAATTACAATATGATGGAGATTCGTCTCCATGTAGCTGAACAACAGTAACACCTGTCAGTAGAGTGATATCCCTGATGTCATTGAAATCTTTATTTACAAATACTCCCACGGTTGTGACAAAAGGGGGTAGGGCGGCAATGATTGTTTTAGCATCATCAGGTTCAATATAACGAGGGCTTTTTTCATAGAAAATAAAACCCAGGGCATCGGCTCCGCACTCAACAGCATATAACGCGTCTTCTTTATTTGTAATACCACAGATTTTTACTTTAATCATTTATATTTTTTTGACGTGGATGACCTAGCGCGGCTTTTGGCCGCAACAACCCCCTGTATCCCCTTTTGTTAATGGAGAATTTTGGGTGAGTATTCCCCCCTATTAAGAGGGGTGTCCCTCCGGAACGAGGTGTGTTAAAAGAACGTTGCTAAAAAAATACAATCTTACAAGTTTGTAGTGCAGATAAAAATTTTTTCAATTGGTGAGAATATTCATGAACTAATTAATTCTTTCAGTTTCTTAGCGATATCCTTTTCTTTCATCAGGGCCTCACCGATGAGAAAGGCGTTAACACCGCTTTTCTGTAAGGAAAGAATATCTACATGGGTGTTAATGCCGCTCTCGCTTACTATTACCTTATTTTCCGGGATTTCCTTTGCCAGATCAAAGGTGGTTTTTAATGATACCTCAAAAGTTTGGAGGTCTCTGTTATTTATTCCTATTATTTCAGCTTCACAATACATGGTTTTTTCAAGATCTTTGAAAGAATGCACTTCAACCAGGTTTTCCAGTCCTATTTCTTTGCTCAAGCCTAAATATTCTGATAATTGGTTTTTGTCAAGAATAGCCGCAATTAAAAGAACCGCATCTGCACCAAAAGCTTTGGCTTCGTAAAGCTGATACTCATCGATTATAAAATCTTTTCTTAATAAAGGCAGTGAAACGCTTTTTCTGATTTGATTTAAATACTGAATATCGCCCTGAAAAAAATTTTTATCGGTAAGAACAGAAATTGCGACTGCTCCATTATCCTGATAGATTTTTGCGATTTCAACAGGATTAAAATCTTCACGGATAATCCCCTTTGAGGGAGAAGCCTTTTTTATTTC
>CAJXCL010000087.1 GCA_913051775.1 uncultured Nitrospirota bacterium
TCTTCGCATCGAGGAATAACAGGTACCATCAAGCCGGCATCCACTGCAACAGCCATTCCAATATTTATATTTTTCTTATGAACAATTGTAGTTTCTTCTATAGAACTATTCATATCGGGATAATTTTGTAGAGCTCGTACTACAGCTGATACAATAAACGGAGTATAGGTAAGAGAAAAACCTTCATCTTCCTTAAACTGTTTTCCGTTTTCTTGTACATAATTAACAATGTGTGTCATATCCACTTCAGTCATGACAAATACATGTGCTGAAGTATCCAAACTAATACGCATATGATCTGCAATGAGTTTTCTCATATGATTCATTTCTACCCGCTCATCAATCAGTTTCGACTCAACATACATCTTTGAACTGGTTGTAGAATCAACCGTCTCCGGTATTTTGTTTGCCAGATATGCTAATAAATCTCGTTTAGTTACACGACCGTTTATTCCTGATCCTGAAATAATATTTAATTCTTCTAAACGAATTCCTTCTTTTCTTGCTATAGCTTTTACAACAGGTGTAAAGAATCTTTTTCCACTTGTTTCCTTTTTGTCAGTTTGCTCTCGAATTATTGAAGGTGGTGCAGAAACTACTGCTTCTTCTTTTACAATTTCTTTTTTAGAATCTGGTTCAACCACTTCTTTCGAAGATGATTCCACAACAGGTTTTTTTTCCTGTTTTTTTACAACCGCAGAATCGCTATCTGTTTCAATACGGGCAATCACTTTACCAACTTCAACTACCTCATTCGGTTCAGCCAATATTTCTACCAAAATTCCTGCATTTGCTGATGGTATTTCTGAATCAACTTTGTCGGTGCCAATTTCCAAAAGTATTTCATCCATTTCAATTGGATCACCAATTTCTTTTCGCCATTCCAGAATAGTACCTTCAGTAATGGATTCACCCATTTTTGGCATGACTACTTCTACGACCATATTCCTAATATTCCAATAAATCTGTTAATGCTAAAGAAATATCAGCAGTCTGAGGCAAAACTTTTTCTTCCAATACCAAACTGTAAGGTATATGACAATCTTTTGCAGCGACACGGGATATGGGCCCATCCAAATATTCGAACATTTCGTTGGCAATCCTGGCCGCAATCTCTCCGCCCGGCCCTCCGGTAAGTGTGTCTTCATGAACAATAAGTACCTTTCCGGTTTTTTGTACGGATGCCTGTATTGTTTCCATATCCATTGGATTTAATGATCGCAAATCTATTATTTCAACTTCTCCATTATTATAAGCACAGGATTTTACTGCTTCTATTGATTTTTGGACCATTGCTCCCCAAGTTATCAATGTAACTAAATTCCCCTCTTGAATAATATTCGCTTTACCAAAAGGAATAATATAGTTTTCATCGGGTTCAGGTGTAACAGCATATCCCTGGCGATATAATCCTTTATGTTCCAAAAACAAAACAGGATCATTCATTCTGCAAGCAGCTTTTAACAACCCTTTTGCATCTGCAGCGTTCGATGGATAAACAATCCGAATCCCCGGAAGATGAATGAAAAAACCATCTATTGATTGGCTGTGGCAAAGTCCTCCATTAATATATCCACCCACAGGTACACGGATTACCATGGCACAACTCCAAACATTGTTTGAGCGGTACCGCATCGTTGCTACTTCATTGCGGATCTGCATCATAGCTGTCCATATATAATCACCAAATTGAATTTCCACCACCGGTTTGTATCCTGCCGCGCTCAACCCTATCGCAGTACCGATTATTGCAGATTCTGCCAGGGGTGAATTAAAAACCCTTTCTTTCCCAAATTTATCAGTGAGGCCTTTCGTTGCCGTAAAAACACCTCCCTTTGGATCTGCAATATCCTGTCCGTAGATAACCATTTTCTCGTTTCGTTGCATTTCTTCTGCAAGTGCATGATTGATTGCATCTACAAACACAACCTTTTCAGCTATCTGATTAAATGGCATTTCCTCATCCATATTCTTTACAGAATAAATATAATCCAAAGCTGTGGTTGCATCCGGGTGCTCCTGATTTTCTGTCCATTCAGCATCCGCATTTACTTGTGCTAAAACTTTTTTCCGAATGGATTCAAAGTCCTTTTTAGAAATTGTTTTGGCCTTTAGACATTCTTTTTCAAAAATATTAATTGGATCTTTCTTTTTATCCTCTTCCAAATCTTTTTCAGACCGGTATTTCCGTTGATCATCTGAAGAAGAATGGGGTAAAAGTCTGACTACATGGGAAACAATTACCGAAGGCCCTTTTCCTTTTCGGGCACGTTCCACAGCTCTTTGGAAAGCTAGATTAGACTCGAAAAAATCCGTTCCATCTACATCGAACCGGGCAAGATTCTGATATCCGGCTACCATTGAATAAACAGAACTTCCCGAAGTTTGTTCGCTAATATGAACACTAATTGCATACTCATTGTCTTCCACATGGAAAATAACAGGAAGTTTTTTCCGGCTGGCCCAGTTGAGTGCCTCATGGAAATCACCTTGGCTCGTTGTTCCTTCTCCAGAGGAAACATAAACGATTTCTTTAGTCTTGTCCCATTTTCGCGACATCGCACAACCTACAGCCTGGAGGAATTGTGTGCCCGTGGGACTGGATTGGCTCACAATTCTTAAGTCTTTATGTCCATAATGGTGAGGCAATTGTCTGCCTCCAGAATTAGGATCGCCCTCACGTGCCAGAGATGATAGCAGCTGCTCCTGCTCGGTCATCCCTAATCCTAAGCACAAAGCTGCATCCCTATAATATGGAAAAACCCAATCTTCTCCAGGACGCAATGCGGAAGCGGCTGCCAATTGTGCTGCTTCATGCCCTGCACAACCCATATGGAAATAACTTTTACCTTGTTTCACCATAGTAAGCATTTTTTCATCAAGGTGACGGGCTGTGATCATATTGCGGTAGACTTCCAACAGTTCTTTTTTCATAAATCCGTGCAATCTTGCCATCAAACAACCTCAGCTATTTCTTGTTGAAAAACTTCATGAAATTCGTGAACCAGTCTTTGCTTAACTGCAGGCATAACTATTTTTTTTCCTAATAATTTTTCCATGGAAGTCACACCATACTCAAAGATTCCGCAGGGAATAATCCCATTATAATGTTTGAGATCTGTATTTACATTGAGAGCAAAACCATGCATGGTAACCCAGCGGGAAACACGAACACCAAGCGCTGCTATTTTTTCATTTTTTACCCAAACACCAGTCAACCCTTCTTTACGTTCGGACTGAATACCAAAATGAAGTAATGTTTGAATAATGACCTCTTCTAAAGAACGCATATACCAGCTGATACTTAACCTATAATTGTGAAGATCAATGATGGGATAGCCAACCAGTTGGCCAGGGCCGTGGTAGGTAATATCGCCGCCACGCTCGATATGAAAAATGTTTACATCATCAGGGTAATTCTGTAAGAGATGGTTATCATCCGCATTTTTCCCAAAGGTGTATACCGGTTCGTGTTCAACCAATA
>CAJXCL010000088.1 GCA_913051775.1 uncultured Nitrospirota bacterium
CATCTCGTCAGTTCCTTTCCTAACTGGTTTTCTACTTCTGAAATCGATATATTTATATCATGACCTGATGATGCTTTTGTGGAAGGGGTAAAAACAGGTTCCTGAAGTTTTGATGACTCTTTTAAACTTTCAGGCAGGGCAATGCCGCATATAGAGCCGGTTTTTTGATAATCTTTCCATCCAGAGCCGGAGATATAACCTCTAACAATGCATTCCACTTCAAGCGCTTTGGCTTTTTTTACCAGCATAGACCTGTTCTTTATTATTGCTTTCGCGTTCTGTAATTCAGAAGGGAAATCATTTATATCACAACTGATAAGATGGTTTTCAACTATGTCAGAAGTCTGATCAAACCAGAAAGAGGACATCTGTGTTAAAATTTTACCTTTATCAGGTATGCCGTTGGGCATTATCACATCGAAAGCAGATATCCGATCCGTCACGACCATTAGAAGTTTGTCATTCAGGTCATAGACGTCTCTTACCTTTCCACTCCGAAAAAGTTTGTAATGATTAAGCCGGGTTTCTTGAACAGTTATTTTCATGGCACAACGCGGCCAGGGGCCACAACCAAATGGAGCTACCGCTCCGGCGGTACGCAAAAAAAATTTGTAAAAAAACACAATACTGTAAGTTTGCAGTAAAGAGAGACTAACACAAAAAAAATGTTTAAGAAAGTGAGGATTGATAAAGAAATAAAAATTGAATTAATTAGTTCATTATGCTTAAATAAATGAAAAAAATAGAACCCTGTTGAAAAAAAATCATTTCTAAAAACATGGTTAGGCAGACTCGCCATTACATTCCAAACATTAACTTTTTTCAAGATTCTAATTATCAATTAAAAAAACAACTTTTGATAAGGAACTAAATATTGGCATTAGCTATTGACAAAATCAAAGAGAACTATTCATTTACTGACTGGGATGCAAAGGTTCTCATGAGACTGGCGTCCATCATGGAAAAACACACCAATGACTTTACGGATGAATTTTATAGAAAGATAAAGACGTTTAAGAATGCTTCAAAATATCTCAAAAATGAGAAAATCATCAAAAAACATCGGGATGCCGTTCAAGGATGGTTTTTAAAACTTTTCCAGGGACCTTTTGATGACGACTATCTCTATTATCTCGAAAGGATAGGCTATACGCACGTCAAGGTGGAGCTTCCTTCACATTACGTCAATGTTTCTGTTAACTTCATCAGAAATTACTGCACAAAAATTGCCATAGAGGAGGTGCCGGACTGTGAGGAGAGATCGGATATGATCGTTTCCCTAGGCAAAATTTTGGATATGAACCTGGACATATTAACGAGTTCTTACATCCAAGAAGAGAAAAATATCTTCTTCATATCAAAAAAAGCAGAGGGTAAACTTATCAACTTTGCTAAGAGGTTTTCCTACGGATTGAATCTTGTTCTCTTGCTAGGTCTTGTTATCCTCGGTATTACCGTTCTTGGCCTTTTCGGTTATGACTTAACCCATATCTTGTCCGGCAACATAGAGAAAGGGCTTCTCGCTTCACTCGGAAGTTTATTAATGCTCTGGGTGGTGATCGAGCTTGTGGATACGGAAGTTGACCACCTTAAAGGAAGCAAGTTCTCAATCAAGATATTTGTCAGCGTTGCCATGGTGGCGATTATAAGAAAAATCCTAATAACTTCTTTGAAGAGCGATGAGCTAAATACCCAGATATTTCTGGTTATTTCCTTAGGTGTTCTTGGCGCTATTCTCTGGATTATTTCAAAAACCGAAAGTACTTAATCGTGAGAAGCACTTTTTAATATCTCTCTATAGTTTTAAAAAAAAAGCGGTTTTTAATTCGTAAAATCTTCGTAACCTGAGGTTCCAGTACCATTATCCCCCTCGAAGAGTTTCAAGGTGTAGAGATGATAGTACAAGCCTTTCTGTTTTAACAGATCTTTATGCTTGCCTTCCTCAATGATTTCTCCCTCATCCATTACCAGTATTCTATCCGCGTGCTGAATGGTGGACAAACGGTGGGCAATTATAAATGTGGTACGGAAAGACATAAAGTTTTCCAAGGCTTCCTGTATTAAAGATTCCGACTGGTTGTCGAGCGAAGACGTTCCCTCATCTAAAATCAAAATTCGTGGATTTTTCAGGATTGCTCTTGCAATTGCAAGGCGCTGTCGTTGTCCACCGGAAAGTTTAATCCCCTTTTCCCCAATAGTCGCATTATACCCTTCCGATAATTCCGTAATAAAATGGTGCGCGTTAGCTGCTTTTGCCGCTTCCATAAGTTCATTTTGTGTTGCTTCGAGTTTTCCATACAGAATATTTTCCCGGATAGTCCCTCCAAACAGGGAGGTTTCCTGGGGAACTAACGCAATCTGCGAAAGGAGTGATTTTAGGTTAATCTCTTTAATGTTATTGCCGTCGATTTCTATGGAACCACCAAGAGGGTCGTAAAAACGATGGAGTAAATTTATCAGCGTTGTTTTCCCTGCGCCGCTGGGGCCGACAATCGCAATAATCTCTCCAGGAGAACATTCAAAATTTATATCTCTCAGAACAGGAATACCGGGAGTATATTCAAAATAGACATTGTTAAATTTTACTTTTCCTTTTACATGTCCGATTTTAGGAGCATTTGGCACATCAACAACTTCAGGCTGCTTATCGAGAAGGTCAAATACCCTTTGCATTGCACCCAACGCTTCCTGAACCTGTGTATAGAGACGTGCGAAAGTGCCCATTGGCCCGGCAATCATTACCGCGTAAAGAATAAAGGCAATGAGTTCTCCTGGCGTAATGTTCCCTTCAATAACTTGAAGTCCACCAAACCAGAGAATGGCTGTAGCAATCGAATAGGTTAAAAATATTAGTACAGGACCAAAAGTCGCAGAAAGTCTTAAGCGGGATAGAGACGTCTGAAAGGTTTTCTCAACCTGGCTTGAAAACCTGCCTTTTTCATAATCCTCCCGGACAAATGATTTTACTAATCGTATGCTTGAAATAACCTCTTCTAGGATAGTCGTAACACTGCCTAATTTATCCTGAACTTTGACGGAATACTTTTTTATTCTAACCCCGTAGTACTTGGCAGCAGTTATAATCAATGGAACAAGGAGAACAATCAGACCCGTCAATTTCCAATTCATGTACAGAATAATGGTAATGCCGCCTAAGAACAAGATTACCTGTCTAAAAAAAGTCATCGGAATATTCACGGCGGCATTTTGAATAACGGTGACGTCATTGGAAAACCGGGAAATGATTTCACCTGTACGACGATTGTCAAAAAAATTGATGGAAAGTGACTGAATCCGCTCAAATAAACTAATTCTCAAGTCCGCGGTAACCCGCTGGCCTATATACTCCATCCAGTAATTTCTGAGGAAAGCAACTATCCCGAGAACAAGAAACAGGATCACAAGACCAATAGATATTTTTCCCAAAAGT
>CAJXCL010000089.1 GCA_913051775.1 uncultured Nitrospirota bacterium
GAAAAGACGACAAAGTTGTAATAAGACATGATATTAAAGAAAAAATATCCGGAGATGATAATGAAAATAGTAATTACCACATAAGCAATAGGAGAGTAAAAGTAGGCTGTCATTTCCTTTTTGAATATGTAATAAGAGTTTTTCATAGTTTTGATAAAGACAGCTTACTCCGACTCTGTGGTTACCAGTTTAATAAAAATATCTTCCAGGGTCATATTAACTGCCCTAATTTCCAATAATCCCCATCTGTTTTCCACTATTTTTTGAGCGATAGCGTTTCGAATATCAAGATCTCCCTTACTTTCAACCATAAAGGAAAAAACAGAATCATTGGTTGATTCCTTGTTTACCACCTTATCAACTCCCTTTATATTTCCTAATTGCTCGAAAATTTTCTGTTTGGGGCCATCAACTTGAAGATAAATCCGTGTGTTTTTTTGAAGCTGATCCATAAGATTATCAGGAGTATCTTTAGCAACGATTATCCCGTCGTTAATAATAATAACCCTGTTACATACCATGCTGACTTCTGGCAATATATGAGTGCTTAATATAATTGTTCTATTCCCGGCAAGGTTTTTAATTAGATCTCTAATTTCTATAATTTGCTTGGGGTCGAGACCTGCCGTTGGTTCATCAAGGATTAAAACTTCAGGGTCGTTAAGAAGCGCCTGCGCAATGCCCACTCTTTGACGGTATCCTTTTGATAAGACTCCGATGATCCTGCCGGAAACTTCCTGTAACCCGCAATCCCCAATAACGCATTCTACTTTCCGACTTCTCTCATGTGCCGGTATACCTTTAACTTCTGACACAAAGTGCAGATAGTTTCTGGTGGTCATGTGTGTGTAAAGGGGAGCGTTCTCCGGCAGGTACCCTAAACGCTTGCGGACTTCCAGGGAATCATTCATTACGCAGTAGCCGGCTACTCTGGCTTTTCCGCTTGTAGGAGGCATAAAACAACTGAGGAGGCGCATTGTCGTTGTTTTCCCTGCCCCGTTAGGGCCAAGAAAGCCAAGTATTTCTCCTTTTGCCGCGGAAAATGATACATTGCTGATTGCTTGAGTCTGCCCGAAAAATTTAGTAAGATTTTCAGCCTGAATCATAATTTGTAAAATATTTTATGTTCGTATTTCTGATTTATCTACACCAACTAAATCAATTTTTTTTTCAATGATTTCTTTTAAAGCAATTTCCATAGAAGGGGTTTTTTCATCAACCTCTATCTTTGGCTTATAACCGCTGTTCAATTGCCTTACCCGTTTGGTAAGAATTTTTGATAATATATAACGATTTGGAATGACTTCCTCTGCTTTTGCCATAAGACTATACTTGTTCATATCTCCTTCTCCTTAAAAAAAGGTTATAACATAAACACAGTGTTTTTTTAATTATTGTGTTAGAAATTTCTATGAAAAAAAAGCCCACGAATTTGCACTGATGAACCCCGACAAATAAATAATTTTGCTTTAACCAAGTTAAATAAACTCTAGCATTTGTCTAACGGGATGAACACGGAAAAGAAAATAAAACAAATCCGTGCAAATCTGCATTAACCCATGAGCAAATATGTTTCTAAAATCAATATATTATTATAACTTAAGCGGGCGCTTTATTAAACAATTTGTTTATTCTTTTTTGCCGGAATCTTCAAATTCAGCGTCTACCACGTCATCACCAGATGGTTTCTTGCCCTGATCGGTTTTTGGTGGTGTCTGCCCTGAGGAAGGTGGCTCTGACTGCTGTTTATACATTACTTCTGCCAATTTATGGGAAGCCTGTGTTAAGTTTTCCATTTCTTTCTTGATTTCCTCTGCGTTGTTACTCTCTAACGCTTTTTTGGCTTTTTCCAGGGCTTCTTCTAATGGCTTTCTATCACTCTCCGGCAGTTTATCCTTATGTTCATTTAATGTTTTTTCCGTTTGATAGATTAAAGAATCAGCTTGGTTACGAGTATCAATCTCTTCCCGCCTTTTTTTATCTTCCTCCGCATGGGAAGTAGCTTCGTCAACCATTTTTTTAATTTCATCTTCAGATAACCCGCTGGAAGCAGTAATAGTAATTTTTTGTTCTTTTCCTGTTCCTTTATCTTTGGCGGAAACATTGACTATTCCGTTAGCATCTATATCAAAAGTCACTTCGATTTGCGGTATGCCTCGAGGTGCTGAGGGAATGCCGACTAAATGAAATTTGCCAAGGGTCCTATTGGTCGATGCCATCTCTCTTTCACCCTGCAGGACATGAATTTCAACGCTGGTCTGGTTATCCGCCGCTGTAGAAAAAACTTCTGCTTTTTTAGTTGGAATAGTAGTATTTCGTTCAATGAGCTTGGTCATCACTCCGCCTAATGTTTCAATACCGAGAGAAAGTGGGGTTACGTCGAGCAACAGGATATCCTGCACATCACCAGACAATACTCCTCCCTGTACCGCGGCGCCTAATGCAACTACTTCGTCCGGGTTCACTCCTTTATGAGGTTCCTTGCCAAAAAGGTTTTTTACCAGTTCCTGTACTTTGGGAATCCGGGTTGAACCTCCCACAAGAATACCTTCATGAATGTCATTGGAGGAGATGCCAGCATCCTTCAACGCGTTATTGCAGGGCTGTAAAGATCGTTGAAATGAATCTTCAGCCAATTGTTCAAATTTTGCCCGGGTTAACTTTATATTGAAATGCTTTGGCCCGGAAGCATCAGCAGTAATAAAAGGCAGGTTGATTTCCGTTTCCATTGTGCTGGAAAGCTCCATTTTTGCTTTTTCCGCCGCCTCTCGCAGTCTCTGCAAAGCCATACTATCTTTACTCAGATCAATGCCCTGATCTTTCTTGAATTCTTCAACCAGCCAGTTGATGATTTTGTGATCAAAATTATCACCGCCCAGATGAGTATCTCCGTTTGTGGCTTTAACTTCAACCACGTTGTCACCAACTTCCAGGATGGAGATATCGAAAGTTCCACCTCCAAAGTCGTACACGGCTACAAGCTCATCTTTTTTCTTGTCCAGACCGTAAGCGAGAGCTGAAGCAGTAGGTTCGTTAATGATTCGTTTTACATCAAGACCTGCTATTTTGCCTGCGTCTTTGGTTGCCTGCCGCTGACTGTCATTAAAGTAAGCTGGAACTGTAATAACCGCCTCTGTAACTTTTTCTCCGAGATAGGATTCTGCTGACTTTTTTAGTTTTTGTAAAATCATGCCAGAAATTTCAGGAGGGTCGTATTCTTTTCCATTGGCGGATATTTTCGCTTCACCGTTAGGTCCCTTTATGACTTT
>CAJXCL010000090.1 GCA_913051775.1 uncultured Nitrospirota bacterium
GCCTGGGTCTCTCCACCCCAGCTGAGGACATCATACATGGTAGCTGTGGCCGCCAACATGGCACAGGCAGCATCTATAGCATTTCCACCCTGAGCAAAGATGGTTGCACCTGCTGTGGCCCCCAAAGGCTTTCCTGTAATGGCCATCCAGTGTCGCCCGTGAAGGACGGGTTTGACCGTTCTTTGAGCATATAGAACCGAAAACAACAGAAGTAAAATAATCAATTTGAAATTAAGCCTTGTCATTTGTCTCACCTCACAAATATTGAACATTGTTGGAAAGTCTGTTAGAATGTAACGGAAGAATTAAAAAAGGGCAACACTGTTGCCCTTTGATTAAAATAAAGTTGGATTCAGAAAATTTTATCTAAAAAAGTCGATGCAAAGTAATTAATAAGGATCATCTTTGTAGAAAGCTTCATCAAAATTAGCAATGTCTTTCACCTTGTCCTTTGCAATCTCCTGGTTGCCAACGATGACGAGAACAAAATTTTCCGGCCGATAGTATTTTCTGGCAATTTCATTGGCTTCCTCAAGGGACACAGCATTTCTTTCAATTATCACATTTTCCCTATCGGAAATAGTAAATCCGTAATAATCCATGTTAGCAATGAAGCTAGCGTAGGTTCCTGGTGACTCGAAGCGTAATGGATATGAGCCAGAAAAATAGGCTTTGGCCTTAGAAAGTTCATTTTCAGTAAGACCTGCATCTACAAGTTTCTCCATTTCTCCAATTATCAAATCATAGGTGTTTCTTACTTCTTCTACCCGGGTAGATGTGGAAATAGCTATAGCGCCGAAATCTCGATTGCTTTCCCAACTACTTCTGATGCCGTATGTTTTACCCCCTTCAGCTCGTACCGATTTAGAAAGCCTTGAGGAAAAATGCCCTCCGAAAATATAGTTTACCAAATTCAAGGCGTGGCGCTCATCAGAATTCACTGGAAGTGCTTTGAATCCGATAGCAATTGTAGCTTGTTCCAGTTCGGGATTATTCACTAAACGAAATCGAATACCATCAATATGGGTAAACACAATATTTTTTCTTATAGCCTTGGCACCATTTGATTTCCATTCTTTCAGTGCATTCTCCACAAGGCTATTAGCCATTGAGGTATCAAAATCACCAATTAAGACAAATACGGCATTGTCTGGTCTGAGGTTTGAGTAAAATTCTTTTGCATCGTCAAGGCTAATATTCTTGAGGGTGCTTTTCGTCATCATGTTTCCGGCTGGTGTATCTCCGAAAGCCAATTTTGTCAGGTGAGCTTGGGCTACGGTACCAGCATCGCTATACCAGGTTTTGATACCTTCCTGAGTCTGTTTCTTCAACAGTTTCCACTCATTTTTTGGAAAAGTAGGATGTAAAACCATATCAGCCATTAATTCGAGTCCAGTTTTAAGATCATCCTTCAAAAAACGTCCAGTAATTGTGGTGTACTCATTACCGCTGGAGGCTGAAAGCGATCCTCCAGTTGATTCTATAGCTTCGGAAAGTTCATCCGCGGAGTAGTTTTTAGTGCCCTTAGAAAGCATATCCACAGCCATGCTTGCAAGCCCTTCTTTGCTATTCGCCACATCAAAACTGCCCAACGGAATTAAAAGTTGGAAAAAAACAGCAGGTTGTTCGTAATGTTCAGCTGTGTAAACCGTTAACCCATTTTCAAGACTATGTTTTTCCAATTCAGGATATTTTATTTTCATATCCTGTGGGGTTATAAGATTAAAGAAAAAGGTAATGAAAATCATTTTTTTCATTCCTATCCTCCAACAAATATGGATGCGATTCGCATTAACAGTTTTTTCCCAAAGGTCAAGTCTTCAGGGGTAATGTGCATAACCATCAAATTTTCGTCGTTAAAATAACTATTTGCCACCCTCTGCAGATCTGCGCTTATTACACTGGAAAAACGTTCAATTTCTTTTTCATATTCGTGGTAATCTCCATATATCATTTCAGCATTGCCTAGACTGTTGGCCAGTGACCCAGCGGAATATCGTTGAAATACTTTCTCAGCAAGAAGTTGTTTCCGTGCTTTTGTTAACTCATGATCAGTAACACCATTAAGTTTAATTGATGTTAATTCATCAATGATGGTAGCCTCAATTTTTTGAGGCTTAACGTGAGGAAAATAAAAAGCAAAATAAAGGAAAAATCCTGGACCTTTTCGGGTAAATGTTTGCCCGGCTGAAAAGAGTGCGATTTTATCCTTACGGACAAGGCGCTGATGTAACCGAGAACTTTCACCACCAGACAAAATACTATTGAGTACTTCCAGAGCCTGGATATCCTCATGTTTTGCCGAAGGTATTTGGTATCCCATAAAAGTAACAGGAATATCAAAGGAGGATTTTTCGAGTAGTGTAATTTTTTCCTCACGATCCGGAACGGAAAGATCCGGATCTGGCGGAAGATTGTGTGACGGCGGAATGGGCCCAAAATATGTTTCTGCAAGACTTTTTGTATTATTGGGATCCACATCACCAACGATGATCAATACAGCATTGTTAGGAGCATAGAACATATCATAAAAAGCTTGACATGTAGCAACTGAAACTGTATCGAGTTGTTCCATTATACCAATGGGTGTTTCCACATAGGGGTGACCTTCTGGTACTGAATTGCGCATAAATTTTAATATGAGTTTTGAAATAGGGTCGGCGCTACGTTGGCGTTCTTCTTCGTGCACCACTTCTCTTTCAGTATCCAATATTTCCTGGTTCAAAACCAGATTCTGCATGCGATCAGCTTCCATCTTTATAACAAGCTCTAATTTCCCTGATGGAAGGCGTTCATAATAGATGGTATGATCATTGTTTGTACCTGCATTGTTATCACCGCCTACCTCATCGAGCAGACGATCAAAATCCCCATCAGGAATCGATTCTGTACCGCGAAACATCATATGCTCAAACAGATGTGCTGTACCACGAATACCATCCCATTCGTCATGACTACCCACATCATACCAGAGATTAATTGATACCACAGGAATAGCGTGTTTTTCCATAACAATTACTTTCAGGCCGTTGTCCAAGGTAAAATCAGCAATATCACCTTCACCGGCAAATAAGGCGTTTACACAAAGAAAAAGAAAATGTTTATGAAACTTCAATGTTAGGAATTCAATAAATCTAAGTGGATGCATATGTGCCCTGATTATGCAATAGAATCAGACTAGTGAATTTATGTCGGAGCGGCGAGATTTGAACTCGCGACCCCTGCAACCCCATTGCAGTGCGCTG
>CAJXCL010000091.1 GCA_913051775.1 uncultured Nitrospirota bacterium
GTTGTTTCGCCAAACCGGATTACATTATGGATCATTTCTTTTTCATCCGATTCCAGAACTCCCTCATTTTCTCCAACGGATACAAGTGTATGAAACTCTTCTTCTGTAATGATACGGCTGTTGTTGCTATCCTGGCTTTCCAAAAGGGAAACTATTGCTTCGGTTATGCGGGTTATTATCCACTGTGCAGGGTAAACAAAAGTATAAAAGAGCTTTAACTGACGGGAGACAAGAAGTGAGAATTTTTCGGCGTGTTTGATAGTGTATGTTTTAGGAGTGATTTCACCCAAAAAGAGTAAAAGGAATGTGCCTAAACCAATTGCCAAGGCAATCCCTTTATTTCCAAAAAAACTGATAAAAATAGAAGTAATAAGAGCCGCAGCTCCAACATTTACCAGCTCATTTCCAACATAAATAGTTACCATCAGCTTTTTGGGGTCTTCGAGTAAAGAGGCAACTAACTGTCTGGAATATTTTTTACTCTCTTTAAAATTGTCAATAGTAATCTGGCTTAGAGAGAAAAAAGCAGCTTCGCAACCCGAAAAAAAAGCGGAGCAAAAGAGCAAGATTACCAACAGAACAAACCGAACTATTAACGATTCATCCAAAAAATATAAAACCTCCTCTATAGGTTAATTCATTTTTTTCCTTTATACATTACTAAAATCACGTATAAAAGAAAATAACTTATAAATGCCACTATTATTCCGAGGAGAATGGTTCCGGTTAAATAAGGCATCAGCATTGTTTTCGGATAAGCCATCAGCTCATTTTTCCCTAAACTTGTAATAAAACAGGAATTTTCATTTTGTAAAATGAAACTGCCAAAACAAATACTGAATCCGTAGACAAATACTATAGTCCAGGGATTGCTAACCAGGCTACCAGCAATAACAACAGCCCGGTTCATCTTAAAGAGCCAGGCTGCTGCTATAGCAGAAATTGTATGAAGCCCAATGGTTGGAGAAAAAGCAATAAGAACTCCGATAGCAAAAGCAAGGGAAATTCGGTGAGGCGGTTCATCTATTGATACAACCCGGCGGAACCTAGTTTTGATAGCTTCGCGAAAAATCATTGATTTAAAATAGTATACATCAAAAATAGAGATCTTCAATTGTTTTAAAAATGCTCATACCCTCTTTTTGAAAGGGTTTTTTCTTTTCCGCCATGGGAAACCAGAATGATTCCGTGCCTTTTGTCCAATATCTCGCCGATATTTGTTATAGGGATTTTCATTTTCTTCCACCGTTTTTGAAGCTGTGGAACTTTCTTTTCCTCAATAGTGAAGAGGAGTTCATAGTCCTCCCCTCCAAAAAGAGCATAATCAAGTATATTTTTATTTATTGATTTTTTTAATCTCCTTAAACCGTAAGAAAGTGGTATTTTGTTAAGATAAATCCTTGCTCCGCATTTACTTTCTTCGCATATTCGTTTAAGGTCGGATGCCAACCCATCACTGAGATCGATCATGGCTGATACACCTATTTTTTCAGCTAAAATTTGTCCTTCTTCCAAACGGGGTTTTGGGGAGAGATGCTTTTCTATCATCTTATTTTTTTTTACAGGAGAAGATTTTTTTAAAATTTCCAAACCAGCGGCAGAATTTCCTAAATTTCCTGTTACAAAAATCTTATCCCTAATCCTGGCTCCAGCCCTTCGAATTAGGAGATTTTTTTTTACCTCACCAATAACAGTAATGCTGATAATCAAACCATTGATAGATTTTGAGATATCACCACCTATAATATTACAATTATATTTTTTTGCCATGCTTTCAAAGCCAAGATATAATTTCTCGACAAATTCAACCTTGGTGGAAATTGGTACCCCAAGAGAAATTAAAATATAAAGAGGAGTACCTCCCATAGCTGCAATATCACTTAAATTAACAACTATAGATTTTTTACCTAACATTTCTGGGGAAATATAATGTAGCTCGAAATGGACATCTTCGATAAGGGTGTCTGCAGTGATAAGCATGTTGTGGTCAGGTGCGGTAACAACAGCGCAATCATCTCCAGGGCCAAGCTTTATACGATTAGAACGTTTTCCTATTTTCCTGCGCAATTTTTCTATTAGTCCAAACTCGCCGATTTTATCTATTTCCATGCTTATATTTTAATATATTCTGTTACTATAAATAAATTGTTTTATTAAGAAGACGGTTTCTATATAATAATATTTAAGAAGCAGAAGCAGAAAATTTATCATAGTTGTTTGAGATTTTTTGTATTTTTGTAAATCGTTATTTGGAATTTTTTTAAGGTTTCGGGGCGTGGCGCAGTCTGGTCTAGCGTGCTTGACTGGGGGTCAAGTGGTCGGAGGTTCAAATCCTCTCGCCCCGACCAATAAAACCAATCAGTTAGCTTCGGCTACTGTCCTCATTTTGGTCAATTGTATAGTTTTTTGTATAGTTGGTTTTGGTTGAACAGCATTATCCAGCAGTTCTACTGCTTTTTGTTTATGGCTTGGAGCTAAGTGAGCATACCTCAAAGTCATGGCTAAAGTTTTATGACCAAGCAATTCTTTGAGGGTTGGCAAATCTACACCTGCCATTGCAAGTTGAGACGCAAATGTGTGCCTGAGGTCATGAAACTTAAAATCTTTTATTCCTGACCTTCGCAAAGCTGACTTAAATGACTTCACCACTTCTTTGTATCTCTTGCCGTCCTTATTGAAAAAAACATAAGGGCTATGAATATGTCTCACCTGTTTTTGCAATGTTTCTCTGAAAGTTTGGTTAATAGGAATTTCTCTTCTTTTCCCACTTTTAGTTTTGTCTAACAGAATAAAGCCATGCTTTAAGTCTATGTTTCTATCCCATTGAAGACAAAGGATTTCTCCTTTTCTCATTCCAGTATTCAAAGCAGCTATTACGATAGGCTTTAAGTGACTGGTGCAATTGCTGATGAGGCTCTCAGACTCTTCTTTAGAAAGATACCTTAGCCTTTCATTGTGACCTTGCCCCCTTAAATCGGTCCAATGCTAATGTTAGTATATAGGGGCAAAAACCTTTTTAGGGAGGGCATTTTAATGTCACAGAGACGGTACAAACCAGAG
>CAJXCL010000092.1 GCA_913051775.1 uncultured Nitrospirota bacterium
AATTCGTTATTTAATTCGTCATAGCGGGCGCTGTATTTAGCCCTCCATCCTTTTTTTAAATCCAGTCCCAGTGACCCCAGGATAAAGGTGGACTGATCTCTTATATAACGTCTTTCAAAATACAGGGACCAAGAACTTCCCGGATGTATTCCTAATTCAACATTTGCGGT
Organism: uncultured Nitrospirota bacterium; assembly: GCA_913051775.1. Lineage (GTDB taxonomy): Bacteria > Nitrospinota > Nitrospinia > CAJXCL01 > CAJXCL01 > CAJXCL01. The sequence continues at coordinate 171 of CAJXCL010000092.1, forward strand.
CTTTAAAAGACTATCATAAACATCGAAAGTTCCATCGAAGTTTAAGTGAAGGGGCGTCCAGATGTGACTGTCAATGTCCCATCGAACATCAGAATAAGGACGTCGTTCGGTTCCCGCGGATAATGCCTTCGTGGCTTCACGGAAATCATAACTCTGACTGATTTCAAACAGGATGGCTTCTTCAGTTATAAAAGAATCTTTGTCTAGCCTTAATTTTTTGAGAAATCGATTGGTTAAGGAAAATTCCACAATGCTTAAGGGGGCAATATTATCGATACCGTCAAAAACCGTAATTTTATCTCTGTCATCACTATCCAGATCAGGAATATATTTATAAGTTATTCTCGGTTCAATAAGATGCTTCACCTTCGGAACAACAGAATTATTATAGTTGAATATCTTAAAGAATTTTGGTCCTTCAAAAATCATGGATATGTCATACAATTCTCTTGAAAATGCACTTGTTTTATTATCATTGCTGTCTTTGCCGCTGCTATAATATGTTTCGCTAAATCCAATAGTCGGGGTAAATGTCATCCAGGGTAAAGAGGTAAAAGGGAGAGACAACTGTGGATGAATGTTGAACCGCTGAACATCATTACTCGCAGACCCAATTTCGTTGTCAATTCCCGTATAAGAAGATTCCATATTAAAATACAAGGGTGTCTTTCGTATTTTTACTCTTTGGTTTGTGAAAGTGACTTGTGGCAAAAGACTGTACTTTTCTTCCCTGTCAAATTCGATACTCTTTCGATAACGGCTTAAAACTTCCAATGAACGGTTTTCCCAGTTTTTTGATAAGTTCAAGTGAGAATCCGTAATCCGGCGCGTTCTGTCGTCCGTTAAATCGCTATATTCCTTATCATAGTTATTATCACTTAACATGTCCGCTTTTGCTTTAGCCATAATTCCATAATCAAATTCCTGTTTGTGGTCTACATTCAATTTCCAAAATTCACGATCCGTATTTTTTTCTTTTAAATATGTGCCATACCATTGACCTTTTATATTTTTGGTTGGCGTATAACGAAATTCCAGGCCGGGTCGAAAACCCTTTTTGGACAAATAGTCTAGATATACCGTTGCATCCATCTGCTCATTAATGGCCCAGAAAAAGCTATTATTCATAAAAAAACCATCCCTGTTGCTGGAACCTATATTTGGAAACAAAAATCCGCTGGCACGTTTTGTCTTCAACGGAATGACTCCATAGGGAAGATAAAAGAATGGGGTGTTTTTTATCCAGAATGAAGGGTTTTTTAGAATGGCGTATTCATTGAGAGTCAAATCGGCATAGTCGCATTTAAAAATCCATGCCGGCTCATCCCCGACACAAGTTGTTAGGCTCCCGTTATAAATTTTATAATGATCTTCGCCTTCTTTTTTAATTCTCTCTCCGGTAAAAAGATATTCAGAATCAAAATGACCTTTTGCATTAAAAATCTCGCCTTTTTTTGAATTCATGTTAAAAAAAGCTTTATCCCCTGTAATATTACTTGTTTTATCTTTTATTTTAACAGAGCCGGAGGCCACCCCTTTACCGGTTTTTGAATTTACCATGATTTTTTCGGCTTTAACATTCATGCCTTTATGGTAAACAGTTACATTTCCTTTGCCAATAACCCTATCTTTTTCGTTCGTCATCTCTAAATGATCAGCAGTAATTTCTACCGGTTCTTGAGCGAACCCTGCATGAGAAAACAAAAGAACTATGGCGAAAACAATAAATAAACAAACAGTAGTTTTTAATGTTTTTAATGGTAAATTAAAAAAAAGCATTTTTGAAATTAAACCTAACATTTTGTTGAAATTATAATCCTATCTAAAATAAAGAGGAAAAGCCACAACCAAAAATATTTCTAAAAAAAGAAGGTTTTGCAGAGTTATAGTTGTAATGAAAGTGTTTAGCGAGCACATTTCCCGTAGCAAGCTACGGGGAGCTTCAATAGTTTTCTTCTATTAATAAGTTATCGGAAAAAATATTGATTTTCTAAACATAAGATTTTAATTACTTTTAAAGAACCGATGATAAAAAAGATTTAACAGTTAATCAAATATTTATCAGCAATTCTTAAAAAAAGAAGCCACAAAGATCACTAAAACCACAATAAAATTTCATTGTTATTGCTATAATTCCATTGCATAGTATATAAATACTTTTCGTTTTGTTCGCTCAGTTAGTGGCTGAATCTTATTTATTAGGAATTAGGAGGGAAAATGCGGGTTAAAATAGGAATAGGCCAAGACAGCCATCGTTTAGAGGGAGATGACACTAACAGACCTCTAATTTTAGGTGGGGTTGAAATTCCCTCTGAATTGTCATTACTGGGCAATAGTGACGCTGATGTTGTCCTCCACGCTCTTTGTAATGCAATATCTGGTATCAGCGGCGAAATAATAATTGGGCCTTATGCTGATAAGATGTGTCGTGAACAGGGAATAACTGATAGTGCTTTATATGTTAAAGAAGCCCTGAAAACATTAAAAAACTATAAAATCACGCATGTGTCAATAGTGATAGAATGTTTTGTTCCGAAAATAGTTTCTCACATTGGTCAAATGCGCTCTCGAATAGCGGAAATTCTTAATATAAAAACCGATGATGTAGGAGTTACGGCTACAAGCGGCGAAGGCCTTACTTCATTCGGTCAGGGAAAAGGTATCCAGGCTTTCGTATCAGTTACTGCTATGGGGTAAGAATTTCACCTCAGAAATTGCATGGTTCGACAGGTTCACCATGACAGCCTGTGTTACCCTTAACTTGCTAGAAGGGCAGCGTACTTTGTGGTGAGGCGAACTTCTTTTTTTATGTATCTTTATTTATATTCTTAATCAACTCTCTTAACAAAACTGCTTTTTGCTGATCAGGGCTGATATCC
>CAJXCL010000093.1 GCA_913051775.1 uncultured Nitrospirota bacterium
TGTAATTTGAATTATTTTGTTTGCCACTACTTCCGCAACCTTTTTAGCGCCCTCTTCCGTGTAGTGAATATCATCTATAAAGTGCTTTAGGTTTTTCTCAATTTTTGAGTCCAGGTCTATAAAAAAAACTTTTTTGGTTTTCGCTGTCTTTCTTGAAACATCATTGTAGGCTTGCATAGCAAGGCGGAGTGAATTTGCAGAGGGGTACTCCCTTCGGGAAAAACTCTTTTTTGTATAGCAAAACGTTTTTCCAATCCAAAGAACTGTCAACTCGTCATTACTCATGTTCTTTTTATATAGGGATGGCTGAGTCATTAAGAGTATGGGGACATTATCGCTTTTAATAAAATGAACCAATCGTCGTAAATTTTTCTCAAAATCTTTAAGAGACAGGAAACGCTCCAAAGAAATTTCCCGCTCCACGTTTCCTCTTCTCGGATACCAGGCAGAAAAAATTTTGTTAACCAATACTGTTCAAATGTTGGCGGTTTAGCACCATTAATCGAAGGGCCATAAAAATGTGACCACAGACGATTATAAGGTTCTACAGCAAGATCAGTGGGAGAAAAAGAACGGTAAAGGTCATTGACAGCGTGCATAATTATGACAAGGTCAGGATTGTAATCTCTCATATTGGTGACATAGTTAATTAGAGAGTGTTTGGTTGTATACCAGTCCATTCCTGCGTTAAACACTTCTATGCCGGATTTTTTATATTGCTCTTGAAGAATCGATCGTAACTGTTCCGGATACCTGTTTTCCTGGGACAATCGCATGTTTCCTGTAGTTGAACCCCCAAGTGTTAAAATACGAAACACCTTTGCCGGTTTTTCAAGATGCTTTGAATCTAAATAAGGTGGATAAGTTTGCAGAAATGGATCAAAAGAGTGAGTTGGGGCATGGTAGTACAGCATCGACAAGAAAAAATAAATCACTACAGCTAAAACAAATGCCGGCAGGATTGCAAAAAAAAAATTTTTAAGGCCAGGTCTTTTTGATTTCATAGGAAATGTATTTTTTTATTGAAGCTCCCTGCAGCAAAGCTTGGCTCTGCAAGACCGCAGGTAATCTTCTGTGTAAAGAGTTTAATTTTATCTAAGTTTGCTCGAGAACCCCGTGGCAAGACCACGGGGAATGCGCTCGCTATGCACGTTAATATTAACAAAAAGTAAATCCTTTAATCAATTGTATGTAAGCGTAATATAGCGAGTGGCTTTGTAGATGTGATATTATCAATGCTAAGTGATATTAATTACATGTCAGCAATCGAACCAATTTTGTACAGCTTCCAATAGCATATGAAATTAAGCGACAATGCCCGAAAAGAAATCTTAATAGTTTTCCTGCTTCTCTTTCTCACCACTATCTATTTTAATAATCTTGTATTTAGCAAAGAATTGTTTTTATCGGGAGATATGTACAATTTTTTTTATTCCCAGAGAATTTATGCTCAAAAGATCTTAGAGAGTGGTTCATTTCCATTCTGGAATACAGAAATTTTCTGTGGAGTTCCATACATTGCCGATATACAAAATGCTGTGTTTTACCCATTTACAATGCTTTTCTATTTCACTTCAGCTTATTTTGCTATTACCACCACCCTGGTTATTCATATATTTATGGCCGGGTGGTTTTTATATCTTTTGATGCGCCAGTGTTTTTCTATAGACAGAACAAGCTCCATTATAAGCGCTGTAATCTATATGTTTTCTGGTTATTTTACAGTGCACATGGGTCATTTAAACCAAATATTGTCATGCGCATGGACGCCCCTCATTTTGCTGGCTTATATAAAATCTATAGAAAAGAAAAAAACAGCATTAATTCTAATGATGGCGGCTTTTTTTGGACTTCAGCTTTTCACAGGCGGTTCGCAAAACTCGTTTTATTTAATAATTGTCCTTTCCCTTTTGTCCGTCTATACGGGTTCCTTGCTATATGTTTCTACAAAAGACATAAAACAATCAACTCAGCCCCTTTTAACTTTTTTCGCTGGTATTTTTGGCGGTTTCGCTGTTGCCGCTGTGCAGATGCTACCGGCTTATCAACTTGCCGGTTTATCTGAGAGAGCCAACGGTATACCATATCTTCTGGCATCATCGGATTCACTGCCGCCACTTCAATTCTTTATAAATATTATTCTACCAAACTATTTTGGACTTTTCGGCAAACAGCAGTACTGGGGAATAATTATCCCAACCGAAATGGCGAGCTATATAGGCATATTACCCTTCGTTCTTTCTATATATGCCTTATTTAGGTGCAATAAAAATAAATATGTTTATTTTTTCTGGATCATTGCAACAATAGCTTTAATTTTTGCGATGGGTAAATATACTCCTGTCTATAAAATATTTTATGAATTGGGATTTAACAGGTTCAGGTCACCGGCGAGATTCATTTATATTTTTCATTTATCCATTGCCATTCTTGCGGGCTTTGGATTAAACCATCTTTTATTTCGAGATGAATCCGGAACCCGGGTTGATAAAAATGAATATCTAATGATTTTAAAAAATTCTAAAAGGTTACAATTAACAAAATCAACATTAAGGAGAGGCTTAATTATTTTGCTCCTTGTTGCTGTTTCTACTGCACTTTATTTCCTGATTAACTATCCTTTAGAAAGGTTTTCCCAAATGGAACTTTCTATAGCTGACTACAAAGCGCTTTGGTATAGAGATGCTCTTATTGCCGTAATCAGTATTGCCTCAATGTTTTTGGTTTTTGAAAGCAGAGTATCAAAGAGGATAAAGAAAGTTATTGTTTTTTTCGTAATTTTTTTCAGTTTATTGATTTATACCTGGGAATCGGAGTTTCATAATGCCAATCTGCCGGCTGACATTCATCCCAAAAAAAGTAAAAATATAATTGTTTCCTACCTGCAAAATGACCAGTCTCTTTTCCGCTATCTAAGGGTTCGCACAAAATCACTAATGCCGAATAGAGGAATCCTGTATAATATTGCTGATGCAGGGGGTTACGGAGGAGGAATACTGCCTCTCAAGCGGTATGTAGAATTTATGCA
>CAJXCL010000094.1 GCA_913051775.1 uncultured Nitrospirota bacterium
CTTGGTCTCTTTCTTTTCCTTGGTCTCTTTCTTTTCCTTGGTCTCTTTCTTTTCCAAAGTTTTCTTTTTTTCTTTTGTTTCTTTCTTTTTGGTTTCCTTTTTGTCTTTAGACTCCTTCTCTACCCATTCCAAAACGGCCATCTTAGCAGCATCTCCACTTCGGTTTCCCAGATGATATATTCTCGTATAACCGCCGTTTCTTTTTGCAAATCTCGGTCCTAATGTATCAAATAATTTTTTAAGGGCTTCTTTATTTTTTATAGTTTTAAAAGCCACTCTCCTGGAATTCAAATCGCCGCGTTTGGCTAACGTAATTACTTTATCCGCCCTTCGCCTTAATTCTTTCGCCTTTGCCAGGGTGGTTACAATTTTCTCATGTTTAACCAACGATGAAACGAGGTTGCTAAACAGGGCTTTCCTGTGGCTTGCGGTTCTGCCAAGTATCTTCCCTGCTTTCAAATGGCGCATTATTGTTTTTTCTCCTGTTCAAGAAGTTTGAGCTGCTCTTTATCCTCTTCTGATATTTTATGTCCCAGACTTAAACCCATTTCTTCCAGGATTTCTTTAATCTCATTAAGCGATTTTCGTCCAAAGTTACGGGTTTTCAACATTTCTGCATCTGTTTTTTGAACTAACTCTCCAAGTGTTTTGATATTAGCGTTTTTCAAACAATTATAAGACCGGACAGAGAGTTCTAGTTCTTCCACGCTTTTTGCAAGGATCTTAATTGTTTTCATTTTTTGTTCATCTATTTCCGGCACAGTCTGCTCCGGTTCTTCCTCGAAGTTGATAAAAATCTGCAAATGATCTTTCATAACCTTAGCGGCATGAGCTATGGCATCTTCAGGAATAATGCTTCCATTTGTCCAAACTTCAAAAACCAGTCTATCAAAGTTACTTGATTGCTTTACGCGGGTTTTGTCAACATGAAAATTTGCACGTTGAATAGGAGAGAAAAGGGCATCGATAGGGATAAGTTGAATATCCGTGTTTTCATCAATAACTTGTTGCTCTGCAGGAAGATACCCTCTTCCTTTATTAACAATTAATTCAGCGTTTAATTCGCCGTCCTGATCTAAAGTTGCTATAACATGATCCGGATTCAATATTTCTATATCCTTATCAGTTTTAATCATGTCTGCTGTTACAGGGCCAGAGGTATTGGCTTTTATATATATTTTCTTTGGTCCATCGGTATGAAGCTTTATTTTTAGTTCCTTAATGTTGAGAATAATATCGATAATATCTTCTACCACACCCGGAAGTGATGAAAACTCATGATAAATGTTATCAAACTTAACCGCTGTAACTGCGGCTCCCTTAATGGACGAAAGCAGAAAACGCCTCAACGAGTTGCCAATAGTTATTCCAAATCCCCTTTCAAACGGCTGAGCAATAAATTTTCCATATGTTTCATTTTTTTCTACACATTCCAATCTTTTCGGTTTATTAAAGCCTTCCCACGAAGTATTATCCATTCCTTCCCCCAACAAAAAAGTAAAAAGAGATATTTAAGTACTAAAACTTATAAAAATCTTAATAAGATTATTTAGAGTATAGTTCCACTATTAATTGTTCTTGAATTGGGACTGTAATATTTTCTCGTTTAGGTTCGTCAAGAACAGTTGCTTTTAAAGAATCTTGGTCAAAACTAAGCCACTCAGGGATGTGAGATGTTTCCATTTTTTTTAGAGACTCATGAATAGGCATAATATCAATGCTTTTCAGTTTTAATTCCACCACATCGCCTTTTGTTACAAGCAACGATGGAATATTGACTTTTCTCTTGTTCAGGTTGAAGTGATTGTGCCTTACCAACTGTCTGGCCAGTTTTCTTGAAGTTGTCAGGCCCAACCTGTAGATCACATTATCCAAACGTCTCTCCAGGAGTTGCAAAAGATTTTCGCCGGTAATTCCTTTTTTCCTATCTGCCTTATCAAAATATGATCTGAATTGTTTTTCCAATACCCCGTAAATTCTTTTTACTTTTTGTTTCTCTCTCAATTGAATACCATAAGTGGAAAATTTTTGGCGCCTTTGTCCGTGTTGTCCGGGCGGGTAGCTTCGTTTATCCACAGCACATTTGTTTGTTAAACAGCGTTCTCCTTTGAGAAAGAGTTTCATGTTTTCTCTTCGACAAAGTCTGCACACGGAATCTTTATATCTAGCCAATCAAAATCCTCCAAAAAAATTAATGTTAAATTTCATCATATTATACTCTCCGCCTTTTGGTAGGTCTGCAACCATTATGAGGAATAGCAGTTACATCTTTTATAATGCTTATTTGCAATCCAGCCGCCTGCAAAGCCCGGATGGCAGCTTCCCTCCCTGCGCCAGGACCTTTTACATAAACTTCAATTTTCTTTAACCCTAGATCCATGGCTTTTCTTGCGGCGTTTTCTGCCGCTCTCTGGGCGGCAAAAGGGGTACTCTTTCTCGCTCCTTTAAATCCTTGTGTTCCAGCAGAAGCCCAGGTAATTACATTCCCCGACTTATCAGACAGGGTTACCATAGTATTATTAAATGTCGATTGAATATGAGCTATTCCATTTTCCGTGACACGCCTAGATCGTTTTTTCGAACCTTTTTTTTCCATTATTTCTCCTTCCGTTTAGCTCCGACAGTTTTTTTCGGGCCTTTCCTTGTTCTGGCATTTGTATTTGTACGCTGCCCTCGTACGGGAAGCTTGCGGCGATGTCGCAATCCGCGATAACTTCCAATATCCATTAATCTTTTAATATTAATATTAATATCTTTTCTAAGGTCTCCTTCTACCTTACATTTTTTCTCAAGGATACCTCTGATAAAAGTAATTTCCTGGTCTGTCAAGTCTTTTACTTTTACGTCAGGTGAAATGGATGCTTCATTCAATATACTGTTCGACAAAGTTCTTCCAATACCAAATATATAAGTTAAAGCTATTTCAACTCTTTTGTTAATAGGAATATCTACTCCTGCTATTCTTGGCAAAACTACCTCCTATCCTTGTCTTTGTTTATGTTTAG
>CAJXCL010000095.1 GCA_913051775.1 uncultured Nitrospirota bacterium
TAATTAGGCTCTGTCGTAATTTCCGGGACCTGTTCTGTATAGACTACTTTATTGTTTTCATCTAATACGATAATGGACCTGGAACAGAGACCGGCCAGAACGGAATCCTTAATCTCAAGGCCGTAATCTTTCTGAAACGTACTTCTAAATGTAGAGGCTGTTTCAACATTTTCTATGTTTTCTGCACCGCAGAAACGTTTTTGAGCAAAGGGCAAATCTGCAGAAATATTGAGAACCTGGGTGTTTTTAGCCTTTACCACCTCTTCACTAAATTTCTTTACTGAAGTTGCGCAAATCGGTGTATCAACGCTCGGAAAAATGTTTAGTACCGTTTTTTTTCCTGTTAAATCAGAGAGAGTTATCTCCGAAAGATCGCTTTTGGTCAGTTTGAAACTAGGAGCTTCCGAGCCTATATTGGGAAGTTCTCCGCAGGTTTCTACTTTGTTACCTTTTAATGTAATTGAAGCCATTTTTTAGTTTCCTTTCTATCAAATAAATAAATAATGAGTTTTAAGAATCTAGCAGATTCCCTAGACAGGTTCTGTTTTACTTAGTAGCAATCGTAATTTTCTCTGATTTTTACAACCTGAACAGTTTTAAACACCTCCTTTTTACTTAATAGTACGATTGTTATAATAATAAAGCTGAGTTAAGCAGATTGAGCCGTTAGGTTATTTTCTGCGTCTACTCATTGAAATGCCCTGAGTTCTTTCCAGAGTAACCTTCTCTGAGGATAATCACGATTTATGATATATTTAGACTTCAAAAGCATAGCTAGGATTCTAAAAAATGTAAAAAACGTAAAAAACTGCCTTGGGAGGAGGGGGTAGGAGGTTAAAATCCTTCTTTTTGTTGTTTTATTAAAAAACATGAATCTTTTTCATATAATTCTATCTAATGTAATAGAGTCAAATTCATTTTTTAACTTTTTTTGCGCTCACTAATTTCGGAGACATAATATGGCAAAATCAGTCGAATTACTTAAAGAAGTTTTAGAGATTGAAGAAAAATCAATTAATAAATTTGGAGAAACACTTAACTCTATGGTTCATGATGAATCAAAAAAGATCGTTAAGGGAATAATTAATAGCAAAAAAGAGCACATTATTTCTATTCAGAAAATAATAGACAATAGCCGTAAATGTTCGGCTATAACAAACTAAATTCATTTAGAAATAATAATGGCCATGAGTAACGGGAAAATATTGAGATCAAGTGAAAAATTTAAAAGATTATCATTCTTACCGATACCATGAACTAACAAAACATTCCGTAGCCACTTTATTCTCTGAGTCCCACTACCTTAATTGGGAAAACCAGCCAAACCCTTTTCGTATCTACCAGGAAACAAAGCGAATTCCATTAGACCATGGTGAAAAAAGTATCTATGGGAACTTCTTTCAGCCTCCGTCTATAGGAAAAAATCAGTTCATCTCAATAAAAGTTCTTTCTCTCATTTTTTACTATTCTCTCTCCATTGCAGCCTGGAAGAAATATGATGAGTCGAGCTGGCATCTTCGAGTTAACCCTTCTGCGGGAAATTTGCATCCTGAAGAAATCCACCTTATTGCCTACAATGTAGAAGGGTTACAACCTGGCATTTATCATTATAATGTCCTTGAGCACTTGTTAGAAATGCGTTGCTTGAAACCAGTAGAACTAAATGAATGGGGTTCTGTAGGAATTGATAAAACGGCTGAAAAGTTTAGCGCTTTTTTTGTTATTAATGTTATAGCCTGGCGTCAGGCATGGAAATATCAAAGAAGAGCATTGCGCTACTGTTTTCACGACGCAGGACATGCCATTGGCTCTCTCCAATATGTTCTTGAACAGATGAAATTAGATTTCAAAGTATTTGTAAAAATAGATAGTATAAATTTAAAAAAACTGCTGGCCCTGAAAGATGGCGATGAGTTTCCTCTAGTTGTCATTGGACTCGGCAATACTTCAAGTCCTCATAAGCTTAATACAAGTGAAAGGGTTTACATGGGAAAAGCAAATACTCTTTCTGATACAGAAGTCACTTATCCCCTGATTGAAGAAATAAAAAGTCTTGATGTTTGTTTTGAAGAATTAAATTCTCATAAACAAATTAACCCACCAAAAAGTCTTCTTTCAACAAAAATTAATCCTTTAAAGATAATAACATTGAAGGGCGATTCATCAAGTGAAGTAAAGAACTTTTTTACTATGGTGAGAAGTCGCCGATCAGCACAGGCTTACGATAAGAAAGCAGAAATGGAATTAAATGTTTTATCTTTGATTCTAAAAAAAGCATTTTTAAGACCAAACCTGGATTATGATCTAACCACATCTTCATTAATAGACTTATACTTTTTTGTACACCGAATCAAAGGTTTGGAAAGAGGACTTTATTTATATGATGAATCAGAACATCAACTTTTTTTACTACAAAATGGCAATATTGAATCTGCAGCAAGGAGTCTCAGTCTATCCCAGGAAATTGCATCAGACTCGTCTGTATGCTTTGCAATGATAGCTAACTTTTCATTGGCATTTTCTCTTCTGGGAGAAATAGGATATAGAGCGATACATTTTGAAGCTGGAAGAATCGGACAGGCTTTCTACCTTGGCTCAGAGTCTTTAAACTATAACTCTACTGGAATTGGCGCTTTTTTTGACGATGATGTCAATCGGTTCCTGCAGTTGAGGGAAGGATATGAAGTTATATATCACTTTGCAATGGGAAAAGCTATTCCTGACAGGAGAATACAAACGTTGGATGGGTATTACCACCTAAACCGGCCAGGGGCCGGAACCACAATTCGGTAAGGAAAACCGAATTGGACTGGTTGCTTTTTTAAACTGCCCGAAGGATTTAAGCCAGGGAAGGCCAATAATCACTTGTTAGAATTAACGCTATGTCACACCTTTGCTGTGTAGATATTTGGCAAAATCTTTATCTTTACCAGTAATATGTTCTATGACTTCTTCTACCCATTGATTCAAACTTCGTTCTAAGATGGTCACAACATATTTAA
>CAJXCL010000096.1 GCA_913051775.1 uncultured Nitrospirota bacterium
TCATGACCTTTTTCACTCCATTTTTTTACTTGGTTCCTGTGCTGCGACGCCAATAAATCTTTTCCAATTAGGTAAATGCTAAGTGGAGCATTGTATTCTGACACTATCCGGTTAAAGCGGTCCATTATCGCAAAAAAACACGGATCCACAAAAAAAGTACTGTCAACTTCAATTCCAGATAATTTTAAACACTCTGCTAACGAATCAAAATTTATATTCAATGCTATCAAACGTTTTTTATCACCCATGTTGCTAACTCTTACCTTAATCTGCCCAAATGACCCGATTCAGTCTAACCAACTGAATCTGTTGGCGTTGTCGCCTGAATACGCCTAATAAAGAGTACATATTCAAAACGGCAACGGATAATCCAAGAGAAGAAATTTATGTTTTAAATGGCTACCCATCTAATGTTCGCATATACAGTCTAAGAAATAAATACAATATTGTGCTTTGCTTGCCGATGCCACGGTTTTAAAAACTAGGTTGAGAAATAGACCTGGTAATCACTTAGAAGGCGTTTCTCAGTCTCCTTGAACTTTAATTCTTACGGTGTTCTGTTCTTTAATATTTCCTTGTATTTCGCTTCATGCAGATATTTTAAAATCGATAATACCCATAGGGCTGTGATGATTTTAAATGAAATTCCAACGGAATAATCATAAATTTTTTGATTGAAAATAAATCCCGTAAAATCTTTCAATGAAGGAAAGCTCAGGAACAGATCAGGATTAATCGGAGCAAAAACCCCAAGCGCAGATGTACGCGACTTCAGCCCGCCGAGAAATATAATGAGTATTAAGAAATAATATTTCTTTTCCCACTTCGGGTGCTGTTGAACAAAAAGAACCAAAAATGGATTCATCCAGGCTAAATATTGAGTAAAGCCCAACTCAAGACCCCAGTGAACTGCAATATATATTGCCAAAAAGTATTGAATGATTATTGTGTAGTTCATTTGTTCCCGCTTGTATAATCTCAGGTGAGCACATAACAAAAGATATACTGTGCCCTGGCAAAATCTTAAAATAACAATTTTATAATCTATAAACATTTTGGTGTTGTATGAAAATACGGAAAACAGCTTTAAGGCTGCTTCACCGGAAATCGCATAGAAAACACCATAAAAAAATAAAACAGGGAAAATCCCATACAGGGAAAGCCGGATAAAATCCTTTACCCTTCGAGCAGAAATTAATAATACTATAGGCAAAAAAACGATAGGAAATATTTTGAAAAGGCAGCCAGCAGCAATAGACAGACAAGCGTAGTGCTCTTTTCCTCTTTGCAAAGAAAAATAGCACGCAAGAATCACAAAAGATGAAGGGATCAGGTCAAATTGACCAAACATGTATGTACTATATATTACAACAGGGTTGACCGCCCAAAAAATGGTGAAATTCAACTTGCTTTTATCATTGGGTAACATCTTCCAGCATGTTAATATGATTAAAGTGTCAAAAAGAAGATAAGGAAGCTTCATTAAGAACAAGAAGGTAAATAGGTGTTCCGATTCATACAAATCGCTTGAACTTAGAAATCTGAGAGAGTGTGTGAACTCTTCAAATCCCGGAAAAATGAACCGAAAGGCTATCTGCACTGATGAAAAAAAAATTAGGGCAAAAGGTGGATAATAAGGACTAAAATTTTCAGAAGCAATTTGATAAGCATTCCATTCACCATGTGAAAAAATATGAGGTGTATTGTAAACAAAAAATAAATCGCCATGTACTGTGAATGGCATTACAATCAGCCTTAATAGTAAACTTATTAAAAACCATTGTTTAATGTTGAAGCGCCCAGTGATTGTTTGAATATTAAATGTATTCATAGGAAGATCGGAAAATAGCACAAGCGAATAAATATTTTATAAAAGTAGTTTATGAAAGTCTTTCAAAAAAATCAAATCATAACCGTTGCTTGTTTATGCTATTTCTTCGTGTTTCCCTCGAATGTCGCTGCAAATCAGCCTAAGAGTTTAATAGGAAAGGTATTTTTCTACAAAGATATTGCAAATTTTGGAGGCCCTTTTCTGAAAACAGAGATTTTTAAAAACAGAATAATTGCCCAGTCATATAGAGCCGGATGTTCAAATCTAAATCGTATTATTTTGCCATTTTATATAGATGAAAGCGGCCCCGGAGTGTTAACTTTTAATCTCTATGAAAACTCTAAAGATCAAAAATTGGTTTTTTCTTCCATGATTAATTCTGAAGATTTCCCCCTGCCTAAAAAAATAGGAACTTATAATGTGGATGGCGTACTACACTATGTTTGGATTCCGCCAGTGGCAGATTCAATGAATAAACATTATACTTGGGAGTTAAGGGCAGATAAATTTGATGAAAAAATGAAAATTGGTCTTTACATGAATCATCATTCAATTTCACAAATTCAGCCGGTTATCATCGACGGGGTTTTGCAGAAGAATATTTATGCTACTTTTTATTCATATTGTCAATACCGGTTCGAATGGAGAAATATCTTTAAAGTCACGTGGAAGCGATTAAAACGGGAAAAGCTTTTTTTGGCCCTATATTTAATTCTTTTGAGCGGAATTGTTGTTGCTATAAAGTTAAATAAAAAGAGTCCTGTTGATCTTGAATAAGCATTCCCATGAATTACTCAGAATGTTAAAAAAATATTAACAGTGCGTATGGTGGCCCTTTTATATGACCAATCATAATCGACCTATAGCATTAAGCATACATTTTGATTCATTGGCAGAATCTTATAAGTTCTGCGGACTTAAAGTAGATAGAGCTTCCTTCGTAGACCCATGCTTCTTTGCAATTGACCCTACCCCGAAAAACTGATCCACCCTTAAAATTAGTATTGTGATAAAACAT
>CAJXCL010000097.1 GCA_913051775.1 uncultured Nitrospirota bacterium
TTTTTAAAGCTGACAGTTCTTCCATGCGCATCCGTCAAACGGCCATCGTCCAGTATCTGAAGCAATAGATTAAAAACATCAGGATGAGCTTTTTCCAGTTCATCTAAAAGGACAATGGAATAGGGATTTCTGCGTACCCTTTCAGTCAACTGCCCTCCTTCATCATAGCCGACATAACCGGGCGGGGAACCGATTATTTTGGAGGCCGTATGTCGTTCCATATATTCTGACATGTCCAGGCGGATAATCTTGTTTTCATCATCCATTAAGAACTCGGCAAGGGCTTTGGCCAGCTCTGTCTTTCCTACCCCGGTTGGTCCGAGAAAAAGAAATGTTCCAATCGGACGATCTTTTTCCTTTAACCCGGCCCGGTTCCTTCTAATAGCGTTACTAACAGCAATGATCGCGTTATCCTGTCCTACTATTCTTTTATGCAGATTATCCTCCATGTGGGTCAGCTTTTGAGATTCGGTTTCTACAAGTTTAGTAATAGGAATTCTTGTCCATGAAGAGACAACGCGAGCAATATCCTCTTCATTAACACATGAATCTGTCTTACTCAATTTTTCAGACCATTGCTTTTTCTCTGTTTTTAGCTTTTTTTCAGTTTCCAAGAGTTCCTGCTGCAATTTAGCCACCTCTTCAAATTTCTGATTCATGAAATGATCTTTTTGGGTTTGCAGTAATTCTTTCCTTTTCCTCTCAAGACTACTGACTTCAGGTGGAACAAAAATAAGATCCAGATGTTTTTTGGAGCCTGCTTCATCCAGAAGATCTACCGCCTTATCTGGCATGCGGCGATCCGCTATATATTTTTCTGAAAGTTTAGCGGCTGCGTGTATCGCCTCTGGAATGTAAGAAATCTCATGATGTCGTTCATATCGGTTTTTCAAACCATTCAATATGGCAATTGTCTGCTTGTGATTAGGCTCTTCCACAATAATCGATTGAAAACGTCTTTCTAATGCTTTGTCTTGTTCTATCGATTTTTTGTATTCGTCCAGAGTTGTTGCTCCTATACACTGAAGTTGTCCTCTTGCTAAAGCGGATTTAAGCATATTTGATGCATCCACTCCGCCGCCGGTTGCTCCGGCTCCAACAATTGTATGAATTTCATCAATAAAAAGAATTACCTGTCCTTTTGAAGCAACTACTTCATCCCGTACTGCTTTCATGCGCTCTTCAAATTCTCCCCTCATTTTTGCCCCTGCTATAAGTTCCGCCATCTCTAATATTTTTACTTTTTTATTAAGTAGAGAGCCTGGGACTTCGGCATTAGCTATTTGTTGGGCCAGCCCTTCAATGATAACAGTTTTCCCTACTCCCGGTTCTCCGATTAAAACGGGATTGTTCTTTTTTCTACGCGACAGGATTTGTATTATCCTGTGGATTTCTTCCTGACGACCTATAACAGGGTCTAATGTTCCTTCCCTAGCCATATCGGTCAGATCGGTTGTAAACTGGTTTAATATATCGAGTTTTCCTTCGGCATGCCTGTCGGTAATTTTTCTGCCGCTTCTGATGCGCTCT
Organism: uncultured Nitrospirota bacterium; assembly: GCA_913051775.1. Taxonomy (GTDB): domain Bacteria; phylum Nitrospinota; class Nitrospinia; order CAJXCL01; family CAJXCL01; genus CAJXCL01. The sequence goes on from CAJXCL010000097.1 coordinate 1,531, forward strand.
AGCCCTTCTCTAAAATTTTCATATGTCAAACCAACTTCAGTGAGAATTTCAGACGCTTTACCAATAATGGGGTTAAACATAGTTAAGAACATAATTCCAGCGCTTATAAACTTGTCTTCATGTTTTTGTGATTCTTCTAATGCGCTTTCAAAAAGGATTTCTGTTTCTTTCGCAAAAGCTATTTGCGAAACATCTTTCATATTAAGCTTTGTCATTCCTTCCTGGATGTCATAAATTTTGTTAACTATTTTCTCCTTTATTGCCTGGGGATCATCTTCAATTGATTCCAGAATTCTCATTACTATCGAATCTTCTTCTTCCAATAGGCCAAGCATTATAAACTCCGGAGTTAGCATATTTTGCCGAAGATTAATCATTTCCATTGTTGCTATGTTCAATGCTTCAATCACTTTTTCTGTAAAATGTCTGAGATATTTTTGAAACATTCACCCTCCCCTTTTTTAAATGACTGGTTACCTTAATTATATCCGTATCATATCTATTTTAACAAACCTTTAAGGTGCAAAACCACCGATTCTCCTAACGCCTTCAAGTTGTATCCGCCTTCTAAAACCGAAAGGATTCTTCCTTCGCAAACTGATTCAGCGGCTTCACACACCAAACGTGTCATCTGGTAAAAACCGTTTGATGTAACATTCATTGCAGCCAGGATATCTTTTTCATGAGCATCAAACCCGGCTGAAATAATAATTAAATCCGGTCTATATTTTAATAATTCCGGGACTATTTTTTTTTCAAAAATTAACAAGTAAGTTTCGTTTCCTTCATGCGGATTTAATGGGAAATTGAGCGTAAATCCATTGCCTTCACCACAACCTGTTTCATTAGAACTGCCAGACCCGGGATAGAAAGGATACAGGTGCAATGAAGTATAAAAAACATCTGAATCCGTATAAAAAGCATTTTGAGTTCCATTTCCATGATGAACATCCCAGTCGATAATAAATACCTTTTTAAGACCGAGATTACTAACAGCGAACCGAGCGGCAATCGCAACATTATTGAAAAGGCAAAACCCCATTGCCCTGTTGGATTCCGCATGATGACCCGGGGGACGCACAGCACA
>CAJXCL010000098.1 GCA_913051775.1 uncultured Nitrospirota bacterium
TCAAAACCTGCCTGAAGGTGACAAAGCAAAGTTAGTAAAATTTATTGAAGCCAAAAGGCCATTTAGAGGCTAAATTCCTATTGCCTTATCCTTTAGTTCATTGATGCGGTCTCTCAGTTGAGCTGCTTTTTCAAAGTTCAATTTTTGAGCTGCTTTTTTCATTTCTTTTTCCAGATTCTCTGCAACTTTCATCATATCTTCATCAGAACCATACTTTTCTTCGTCCTCCCGCACCAGTGGAACGGTATAGTAATCCGTTTCATAAACGCTTTCAAATATTTCAGTAATATTTTTCTTGATGGACGCAGGAGTGATGCCATTATTTTTATTGAATATTGCCTGTTTTTCACGTCTTCGCCTGGTCTCATCTATGGCGGCTTTCATGGAGCCGGTAACAGTATCGGCATACATAATAACCTTCCCGTTCACATTCCTTGCCGCTCTTCCGGATGTCTGAATAAGGGATGTGGTAGACCTTAAAAATCCTTCTTTATCGGCGTCCAGAATGGCTACAAGCGATACCTCCGGGATATCGAGCCCTTCCCGCAGCAGGTTTATCCCCACAATAGCATCAAACTTTCCCATACGGAGTTCCCTGATTATCTCTATTCTTTCTAAGGTATCAATATCCGAGTGAAGGTATCTCACCTTCAAATCTAAGTCACTTAAATGCTCCGTCAAATCTTCTGCAAAACGCTTTGTCAACGTAGTGACAAGGATTTTTTCTCCCACCTCGGATCTTAATTTAATCTCGTGAAAAAGATTATCAACCTGACCATTCACCGGCCGTACCTCAATCTCAGGATCTATCAGACCGGTGGGTCGAACTATTTGCTCTGCAACAAAATCTTTTGCTTTTTCCATTTCATACGGTCCCGGGGTTGCGGAAACAAAAACCACCTGTTGGGCGATTTTTTCAAATTCCTCGAACTGTAAAGGCCGGTTGTCAAAAGCGGATGGAAGTCGAAAACCGAAGTTAATCAGGCTTTCTTTCCTGGAACGATCTCCCTTGTACATTCCGTTAAGCTGCGGTATGGTTACATGGCTTTCATCAATAATAATTAAAGAATTCTCAGGGAAATAGTCAATAAGCGTGGGAGGAGGTTTTCCCGGCTGACGCCTGGTAATATGACGGGAGTAATTCTCGATACCTTTGCAGTATCCGATTTCAAGCATCATTTCCAGGTCATACATGGTGCGCTGCTCAATACGTTGAGCTTCCACATATTTTTTTTGAGCCAAAAAATTATCTTCTGTTTCCTTGAGCTCGGTTTTAATCTCTTTTATAGCATTTTCAATTGTTTCCCGTGTGGTTACATAATGACTCCCCGGGTAAATAGCGACAAAGTCCAGTTTTTTAATTTTTTCACCTGTTAAAGGGTCAATAATATAAATATTTTCTAAAAGGTCGCCAAAAAATTCCAACCGGACAGCCTCCTTGTCTTCATAAGCAGGAAGGATTTCAACGATATCTCCCCTCACCCTGAATGTCCCTCGTTGGAAATCGATATCATTTCGTTTATAGCGAATTTCAATCAGTCGGCTGAGCACTTTGTCTCTGTCTATGGTCTGGCCTGTTTCCAACCGTAAGAGCAAACCATGATAAGCTTCAGGGGAACCTAAACCGTAAATACAAGAAACAGAGGCAACAATAATGATGTCCTGTCTCTCTAATAGGGACGAGGTTGCCGCGTGTCTTAGTTTATCTATTTCTTCATTAATCGAAGCGTCCTTTTCTATATAAGTATCTGTATGAGCCAAATAGGCTTCCGGCTGATAATAGTCATAATAACTAACAAAATACCTAACTGCGTTTTTCGGGAAAAATGTTTTAAACTCCGAATAAAGCTGGGCTGCGAGGGTCTTGTTTTGAGCGATAACCAGGGTAGGCTTTTGAACTTTTTCGATTACATTGGCGATTGTATAGGTTTTACCAGAACCGGTAACTCCCAGCAGAAGCTGATGAGGGACATTTTTTTCAATATTTCTGCTGAGAAAATCTATTGCCACAGGCTGGTCGCCTGCGGGAGAATAATCAGATATGAGTTTGAACCGGTCCAAAATATTTTTAGGTTTTATATTGAAAGTTGATTCCTATTATAGTATATAGTTTACTTTGATATCAGTGCAAATAATTGAATGGAAAACGAATTTGGCAAATTGTGGTAATTAATTTGTGTAATTAGTGAATTAAAGTCTTCTTTTTTATTCGATTAGAACGAGGCAGTTTGTTGGCTAAATCTACTAAATCAGAATTAAAAACAGAGCGGAAAAATATCGAAAAGATTTATTCTTATTTTCGACCCTACCTTAGTTACATAATCTTATCAGGAGTATGCGTCATAACCTATACTGCTATTACGCTCACCCTGCCGTGGGTCGTCCGTCATCTTATTGATTCTGTGTTTGTTGATAAAAATGGCGGACTTTTGGGAAAAATATCTATTGGTCTTGTGATCCTGTTTCTTGTTCTCGGGATA
>CAJXCL010000099.1 GCA_913051775.1 uncultured Nitrospirota bacterium
TATAGTCTATTTTTTTGACTTTGATTGCTGCAACTGCCTATAATGTAAGCGTTCAGCAGTCAGCTATCAACAATCAGGATAATGAACCAAAGTGCATTTTGGCTCGAAGTGTCCTACCGTAGAACTTCGAGCCAGCAGTGTGTGAACCAATGACTAAAAAAACTTCCGCAATAATTACAGCGGCAGGTCATGGCCGCCGGATGGGGGAGAGTAGGAAAAAACAGTTCTTAATGCTTGGTGAAGTCCCCATTATTGTTCACACCCTGAAAACATTTCAAGACAGTGCTTCTATTAATGAAATTATACTGGTAGTCCCTGATGATAAAATTGATTATTGTAAACAGGAAATCGTAAACAGTTTCAAATTTACCAAAGTTAAAAAAATAGTCTCAGGAGGAGATAAGCGACAGGAATCGGTCTTTAATGGTTTGAAAAGTATTTCCCGGGAAATCGATTTGGTTGTGGTCCATGATGGTGTTCGCCCGTTTTTGAGTAAACCTATTCTTGAAAATTCCATAAAAAAGGCTAAGGAAAAAGGATCTGTTGTTGTTGCTATACCGGTAAAGGATACTTTAATGAAAATTTCAGATCAGGGGATGGTGATTGAAGGGCAAAACAGGGATTCCATATGGCGAATTCAAACGCCGCAAGTTTTTAAAAAAGAGATTCTCATTAGCGCATTTGAAAAAGCCCTGAAAAATAATTTTTGTGGAACTGATGAATCTACCCTCGTTACACGACTAGGAATCCCGGTTTATGTCGTTAATGGATCCGAGCTAAATATAAAAATTACAACTCCGGAAGATATTCTCCTGGGGGAAAGTATTTTAAAAGCATTCAGCGCTCAGCTTTTAAAATAATGAAATCCAATATTCTGCTGACCTCTGATAGCTGTCAGCTTTACTCTTACTCATGCCATGGTTATTATTATTTTAGCTGCTGGAAAAGGAACTCGAATGAGGTCGGAAGCAGCTAAGGTTCTGCATATCCTTAATGGCAAGCCTTTGTTAAGATATGTTATTGATCTTGCATATAAAATAAAACCGGACAGAATTTTTGTGGTAGTTGGTTTTCATAAGGAAGAAGTGAAAGAAAAATTTGTTTCAGAAAATGTAGCATTTATTGACCAGGAAGAACAACTTGGCACGGGTCACGCTGTTATGCAGGCAAAGTCTTTTTTAGGAAATTTTAAGGGGGAGGTGCTGGTTTTGTCCGGCGATGTTCCTTTCTTGAGGGAAAGTACTGTAAATGAAATGATCAGGGATCATAGGTTGAATAATGCGGCTGTTACCATATTAACTGCAGAGAAGGATAATCCATCCGGATATGGAAGGGTAGTGAGAAACAGCAATAATAATATAGAAAAAATTGCGGAAGAAACAGACTGCTCGAATACCGAAAAAACCATAAATGAGATTAACTCAGGAATCTACTGCTTTAATAAAAAGTTTTTACTTGAATCTTTAGAGGAAATTGACCAAAATAACTATCAAAATGAATATTATTTGACCGATATAGTTAAAATAGCATTTGACAATTCATTGCCAGTGACGTCTGTTAAGGTGTCAAACTCGGATGAAGTAAACGGGATCAACACAATAGAAGATTTAGTTGAGGCTGAAAAGTTTTTGACAGGATGAACGGGATTAACAAGATTACTTTGGGAGTGCAATGCCACAGGAATTGCATATTGCATCGCCTGCGGTGATGCACTCCTAAAAAGGGAAAAAATCCAGTCTATCCTGTTCATCCTGTTAAATATTTTAAAAAAGGATAAAAATGAAAGCGTTGATTCTTGCCGCCGGTAAGAGGAGCAATCTGCTTCCATTCACTGCAACAAGACCCAAAACAATGATTAATGTTGCGGGTAAATTTGTTCTGGAGCGTACAATTCAGCTTTTAAAAGAAAGCGGTATCAATGTTATTAATATAGTGGTAGGCCATAAAAAAGAGAAAATAATAAATTTTTTTGAAAGCTCGAACTATTCAAACCTTAACCTCCATTATATAGAACAGAAACGATCCATTGGTATAGGTGACGCCATTTTGCAGGCCCGTGATAGATTTGATCCGGGAGAATATTTTATTCTCATTTATGGGGATATATTAACTGCGGCTAACATTTTCAACCATACTCTTCAATCTTTTGGTTCTACAAAGTCTCCTGTAGCTTCCATCTGTTTAACTTCTTCTTCAGGGATGTTTGGAAATGTGTACCTTGATGAGGAAATGAAAATAACCAAGATGATTGAAAAACCAAAAAAACCAGATCTTTGTAATTATGTGTTGTCAGGTGTTTATATCCTTCCCGCGTCTTTCTTCGATTTGTTAAAAAAAAGCAACAAAAATATGGAAAAGGCTTTTGGCAAACTTATAGAGAAAGGAGATCTTGCCGCTTCTATCTGGGAAGAAGACTGGATAGACATCGCTTATCCATGGGATATTTTAAAAGCGAATAAAGTAAT
>CAJXCL010000100.1 GCA_913051775.1 uncultured Nitrospirota bacterium
TGGAAAATCACTGTAATCAGCGTCAAGAAATACGATGATGTCCGGTGACTTACTTTTAAAGTAATCGATCCCTTTTAAACAAGCTCTACCATAACCTTTGCGGGATTCATTGATAACCTTAACGCCGATATCGTTACAAATTTTTTCTGTTTTATCAAAACTCCCGTTATTTACCACTACTAGATCGTGAGGTAGAGTTTTTGGAATATCTCCAATGACGAGAGGGATTGATTTCTCTTCATTAAAGGCGGGAATAACAATTGCTGTTTTCATAATCAAAGGGTAATTATATTTTTCTTAGTTCAAGAAGGATAACCTTCCTTGGGTCAGCTTTTTCAATAGTAATTTGATAATCTTCAAATATTAATACATCTCCATTTTTTGGAATTTTCCCCATTTTATAAATTACGAAGCCGGCAACAGTTTCATAGTCACCTGACGGAAAAGCAATACCGATATTTTCTTTAATCGCATCGATTTCCATTGTTCCTTTAATTTCATAACAATTATCCCTTTTTTCAACATAAGAATGGGAAGTTTTTTCAAATTCGTCCTGTATTTCTCCCACAAGCTCTTCTAAAATGTCTTCTATGGTTATGATACCAATTGCTGCACCATATTCGTCCACAACTACTGCCACATGATTTCCTTTTTTTTGCAATTCTTCTAACAGGTTGTCAATTCTTTTGCTCTCATGAACGTAATAGGCTGGTCGTATGATGCTTTCTATTCCATATTCGTCTTCCGGCAGGTTTAAAAGATCGAATGTATGAAGAATGCCCATAATATTATAAATTCGATCCTTAAATACGGGCAAGCGGGAGAATGAGCTTTCCTGTGCCCTTCTGATAGCGAAGCGGGCAGAGGCAGATTCCTCAAGAGCAATTAAATTGATCAAAGGAACCATACATTCACCCGCAGTGGTATCCCTGAAGTCAAATATCTTTTGAATGATTTTTTTGTCATCGGAATCAAGTTCCGACTGCTCTTTTCCCGGCATCGAAAGAGAGCGTAGTTCCTCGCGGGTAATAAAATGTTTTTTAAACTCTTCTTTAGGTGTTGATAGGTCCAGGGTGTAATTAGTCATTTTTGAAGTAAGTTCAATAAGAGGATAGAATATTTTTAACGCAATTTGGAGCGGCCAGATAATTACTGTAGTAATACTGTCCGCTTTCTCTTGAAATATAGCCTTCGGTATAATTTCACCCAACAGGAGTATTATTGGAAACATGATAATGGTGGCATAAATATCTCCCCGCTCTCCAAACAATTCTAGTAAGTAAGCAGTAACAACAGCAGTACTGCTTACGACGGCAAAATTAGTTCCTATAGAAGTTGCTCCGAAAATTCTCTCCGGTTTTTCTAACAGTTCTTCCACACTCTTGGCTGCCTTTGATCCTGATTCTGACAGGTGCTTGAGTTTTAATCTGTTGACTGAAATTAAGGCTAACTCAGAGCCAGAAAAAAAGCCTTCCAGCAATAAACAAAATATAACTATGATAATGACAGCAGTAAATTCCATGGCATTAAGACAGTAAACTTTCTTACTTTTTATTTAACTTCAGATTTTTATCAGCGCGTCTTTTTTTTTCCATAATGATATTTAAAATACGAGGTCCTTTTATTTTATCCACTGTAAACTTAAAATTTTCGTGAGTAACAGATTCTCCCCAATGGGGAACCCTGCCGAACAACCCGAAAACAAACCCTCCAATACTATCAAATTCATCTTCAGGCAAAGAAGCCTGAAACTCCTTGTTAAATTCTTCTACTTTTAACATGGATGACAAAGAATATTTAGAATCATTTTTCTTGATAATAAGAGAATCATCCTTTCTCGTTTCACTTTTTATGTCACCAACCAATTCTTCAAGCACATCTTCTAAAGTGACAACTCCTGTCAGGGCGCCATATTCATCGAGTACAATAGCTATATGTTTTTTGTTATCTTTAAATTCTTTTAGAAGTTCATGCATTTTTTTTGAACTAGGAACAAAAAAAGGAGAATGAAGAAGTTTTCTCAGCTTTACGCCAGATTTTTGCTTGCGGTTGTATTGCTGCAGGTCTTTTATGTAAAGAATGCCTACTATATGATCAGCACTGTTTTCATAAACCGGAATTCGCGAAAAAAATTTTTCCTGAACTCTTTGAAAAACAGTTTCCAGGTTATCATCAGCATTTAAGGAAAAGATATCCACCCGTGGAGTCATCACCTCTCCAGCAGTTGTTTCGCCAAACCGGATTACATTATGGATCATTTCTTTTTCATCCGATTCCA
>CAJXCL010000101.1 GCA_913051775.1 uncultured Nitrospirota bacterium
CCTGTTTCAAAAAACTGAAGAGCCTCCTTGATAAAGAAGATGATCTATTGGATGTGAAAAAAATAAGTTGATCATTATGTATACAGCTCATGGATTTACACCATATTATATAAAAGAAGTAAAAGGAGAGGTGGATATAGCGATAGTTCAAAAAGAAAGTTTATTCGTTTTCTGAAAATATCACTACATGCTATAGAGAAATTAAAAAAGCAGGGAATGAAGAAACTGCAAAAACATTTAATCAGATCGATGAATATAGGTGTTAATGAGATGTAGACTTGACTGTGGCTGTTCTATATTACTAACTGGAACATTTTATTTTAACAAAGTATTTGTTAGCAATTATTGAGCGGTAGCCCTATTTGATTATCGGCCACCATGGCCTCAACCCTTTGGGTGGCGTTCCTTTGGAAACCGTCCAATTCGGTTTTCCTTACCGGATTGTGGATGCGGCAACTTTCCGTGCTATGTTAAGTCAGTACCACGGCAACCAGAGTGATATCATCATTTAATTCTATTTCCCCGATAAAGTCCGTGAGAGATTTCATGATAAGTTTGAAATTGCTGAAGAGAATTTATTTTTATGCTGCATAATAATATTTCTAAGGCCATTTTCAGTGAAAAACTCATCATTTTTGTTCCTTGCTTTAATAATTTCATCAGTCACTGATGCATAAAATAAAAAACATTTAACCACAAAAGTACAGTGAATGGCATAATGAAATTGTCAGTTATCAGGGTGCAAACATTCCGATAAAACAAATAAGAAAAAAAGCTTCATTGTGCTCAATTTACATCGTTTGAGTCAATATTATTAATAAAAAACTTTAACAAGGAATAAACCCTGAGGCGAGGCTGTTGGGCCAGCGTTTTTTCTGTCCCTGGATGCAAGAATTTTTTTTATATCTTCAGAGACAAGTTTTTTTCTTCCGACTTCTATTAAAGTTCCGACAATATTTCTTACCATATTTTTTAAAAACCCATTTCCCTCAACCTCTATGCTTATGCAGCAAGGGGGAAATGATAGTTCGTTTCCTCTATTTTCGATATTGTTGAAGAATTTTTGAGATATCTCAATTTTATAAATGGTGCGGACTGTGGTCTTGGCTCCACATGAAGAAGATCTGAATGCGGAAAAATCATGTGTACCTAAAAAATGCTGAGAAGCAATTTTCATGGAAGAGACGTTTAGAAAGTATGGAATAAACTTAGTAAACTTAAAAGAAAAAGCATCGGGAAAAGGTGAATTGTTAATATCATAACGATAAAGTTTTTTTTTCGCGCATTTCATTGCGTGAAAATCCAGAGGGACCTCCTGTGCATCTAAGATGACAATATCTTTTGGTAATATACTGTTAAGCCCTTTTTTCAATTTGTCCGTATCCAGCGTGGAATTGGTTTTAAAATTTGCCACTTGCGATAATGCATGAACTCCCGCGTCAGTCCTGCCGGATGTAGTAAGCCTGGATTTTTTTTTCATGATGCTAAAGATTACTTCCTCAATTACCTGCTGGATTGAAATCCCGTTTGATTGAACCTGCCAGCCGTGGTAATTTGTACCGTCATATTGAATAGTTAATTTTATGTTTCTCACTGTTTTTTTGACTTTCACTAAATTTTGACCTATCTTTAATTAGCTTATAACATCACTTTACAATAACTTAAGAAATATTTATACTTTAATTAGAGATCTTAGTGTGTATAGCGGGTGCGTTCAATACAGCTTGCTGTTAACTGCGCTGGTGCAGGGTTTGCCGCAGGAAGCTTCATTTTTTATAAAAATATTTTTTAGGGTAAAAGTTTATGGATTTTTTGCAATCAATTAATGGAAGTTTTCAAGGAAGTGTAATTGAGATGGTCAGTCACTCCGGGCCAGTTGCTAAAGCAGTTCTACTGCTCTTACTCATATTCTCAATCATTTCCTGGGCAATAATATTTCAAAAAATGCTTTTGTTTCGGAAAGCAAAAAATCAATCCAAAAAATTTAGAAAAGTTTTTCCAAGAGGAGGGAGCTTAAACAATGCCTATGCCTCGAGTAAAATTTTGAAAGGCAGCCATGTAGCAAATATTTTTATGTCCGGTTATTTAGACGTTGTATCACTTCAAAAATATCGTAGGAAAGAAAATTCTTTATCTGAAGACACAGTGCAACCTCAGGTACAGGAGGATCTCCAGGCTTTACAGCGAGCTCTGGATAAAGCCGAGTCGCAGGAGATAAGCCGTTTCGAAAAAGGCTTGAGTTTTTTAGCCACGACTGGAAGCACAAGCCCTTT
>CAJXCL010000102.1 GCA_913051775.1 uncultured Nitrospirota bacterium
GACCATCTTTATGCTATGCCGATTTTAGTCAAATATATTAAAGGTCTGAAATTAAAAAATCTTGTTGTTGTTTCCCCTGATGCTGGAGGCGTTGAGAGGGCAAGGGCGTTTGCTAAAAGGCTCTCGGCAAAACTGGCGATAATTGATAAAAGAAGAGATAAACCGGGCGTCGCGCAGGCAATGCATATTATAGGAAATGTTAAGAACAAAAACGTCTTTATCGTGGATGACATGATTGATACGGCAGGAACAATAACAGAAGCCACGAGAGCATTGGTTGATAAAGGCGCGCGGGCAGTATATGCTATATGTACCCATCCGGTTCTTTCCGGTCCGGCTATAGAGCGACTCTCAGGTGCTAATATTAAGCAGGTGCTTGTTGTTAACACGATCCCGTTAAACGGAAAAGAAAAAGTTTGTAAAAAAATCAAGATATTGTCAATTGCCTCACTTTTAGGAGAAGCAATTAAAAGAATTCATAAAGAAGGTTCCGTCAGTTGTTTATTTGATTAACAGCACGGCATAAAAAAATAATTTAAACAGAGGGATTTATTATGAAAGAATTAGAATTGCAAGGGAGCTTAAGAACTGAAACAGGAAAAGGAAAAGCAAAGCGGTTAAGAAAAAATGGTTTGATACCTGGGATAGTTTATGGCAACAAAGGAAATCTTATGGTAACTATTAACCATGATAACATGGCCAGGCTTTTGCAAAAAGCAACAGCCAACGCGATTTTTAATCTCAAGGTAGAAAAAAGTAAAGACAGAAAGGTTGTTATTAAAGAACTCCAGAGAGATGTAATCACCAGAAATTTTTTACATGTGGACTTATTTGAAATATCTATGAAAAAGAAAATAAAAATTAGTGTCCCTATCGAGGAAACAGGCCAACCCGTTGGGATTAAAATGGGGGGCATTTTGACTCACATTTTACGAGAGCTAAAAGTGGAATGTTTGCCGGAATCTATCCCTGAAACTATTAAAATCGATGTGTCTAACCTGGATGTGGGACATAATTTGCATGTGAGGGATATTGAAGTGCCTGACGGCGTCACCGTTCTTAGCAATCCCGATGAAACGATTTGCTCGGTCAATTTGCCTGAAGCTGAAAAGAGTAAAGAAGCAGAAGAAGAGGAAGCTGCGGCAGCGGAAGAGTCGGTTGCTGGAGAAGCTCCTGCAGGGGGCGCTGCGGATGCTAAAGAAAAGACTGCCGACGATAAGGGACAAGACAAGGAAAAAGATCAAAAAAAGTAGAGAAAATCCGGACGCATTTTGCAAAGTGGAATACTGGAACAAAGGAGTGGTGGCCATTCGGCAAGGTCAAGTGATATGACAACTGTTATGGTGAGCCTTCAGCGTGATCTAAGTCGAACGCTTGTCGAACCACCAACATTCCGTTATTTTGTGCGAGCCGCAATGGAATAGAGCCAAAAAGTATCTTAACTGAATGAAGTTGTAGGAATATTGAGATTCGTGTTTTCTTTCCTGCCTTTTTTAAGAACTCCTAAAGGTATTCACGTGAAGGTGATTGTTGGGCTTGGCAATGTCGGAAATAATTACAAAAAAACAAGGCATAATGTCGGGTTTATGGTTGTTGATCAATTTTCAAAAAAACACCGTATCCGTGTTAAAGATGTTAAATATAAAGCCGTTTTTGGCAAGGGCGCCATTCAGGATGTTGACGTTCTAATTATAAAGCCGCTTACATTTATGAACCTGAGCGGGGGGGCAGTAAAAAAATTTTTTAAAAAATATTCTGTTGAACTTGAAGATTTACTCGTAGTTCATGACGATATTGATCTGGCACTTGGAAAGGTCAAAAAGAAGCCAGGAGGAGGAGATGCAGGGCACCTGGGCATCAGATCAATTAGTCAATCTATTGGAAGCAGAGATTTTTCAAGAATAAGAGTTGGAATAGGACGTCCGGAAGATAATTCCGATATATCGGATTGGGTGCTGACCTCTTTTTCAAAAGAAGAAAAACTTCTTTTGAAAGAATCCATCGATATCGCAATTCAGAAAATAGAAGATTTTTTAGAATAAAGACATAATCCACTGATTACACAGATTTCATTGATTATTTTTAAAAATAAAAAAAGAATCTTTACTTAAATCTGTGCCATCTGTGAAATCTGTGGTTCATAATAATTAACTGATTTTTTAACAAAGGAGAATTAAATTATGTCGTCATTTTTAGCATACATGGCTCC
>CAJXCL010000103.1 GCA_913051775.1 uncultured Nitrospirota bacterium
AACAAATCCTTTGCCGCGTTTTTTTGAAGTGTTGAGTGGGCATCATAGGTGGACGCGGCTTTTGAAAATGATTTTTTTACTATTTTTTTATTAAGAGTAAAAGTATTCATGTTTTTTGAAAATCTTATTTTAACGCAGAGAACACTGATGGTTCTACAAAGCCTGTCTTGAAGCTACAGAAAGGCTCACCATGACAGAGAAGAGTTCCTCTGATTATATCACTTGTCACCCTGAGCCTACCGAAGGGTCTTTGCCTACCCTGCGTTAAGTTTAAATTTTATTAATAAAATTTATAAGCAACTTATTGAGCTCTGCTGTTTCAGTAAGAAACGGGGCATGTCCTGCTTTTTCAAAAATTTTCAATTCAGCGCTTTTGATCTTATCCTCAAGGTAATGAGAGGCGCCTACAGGACATATTTGGTCCATTCTGCCATGAATAATAAGTACTGGAATATCGAGTAAACCTAATTGATGTCTTAAATCTATTTTAGAAAGCGCTTCAAGACCCGTGGTTATTTCATTAATCTTAAAATTTGTTTTATTATAAGTATATTGATTTATAAAACTTTTTGCAATTTCTGCCCTGATCTCATTTTCGGTAAAATTCAGTTGGTAAAATCTTTTGATAGTTTCATGGGGCTTTTTCTTCATATCCTTAATCATTTTTTTTACTAGAGGTATTGGCTGTGCACAGGAGAAATCATCTTTCTTTACAAAACAGGGTGTAGCACTAATTAGGATGAGACCATTGAATTTTATTTTATTTTCAATTACAGAGGTTAGAAGTACCTGGGCTCCTAAGGACCAGCCGATACCTATAACTTTATTATGAGAAGATCCGCCAGACTTTGAAGATAAAAGATGAGTTAAAACTTCTTTTACCGGAGCTTTAAGATTGGGTTTATCCCATTTTTCGTTTCCGCCATGACCGGGGAGGTTCATGTTGCAGCATCTATAGACATTTTTAAATTCATTAATCTGCTGTGTCCATACCCACCTGTCAGTTGCCCAACCATGTATAAACAGAAGCGTTGGTTGCTTTTTACTCATCGATTTATGGGATTATTATTTGAAAAGGGTATTTTAAGATTGTAGTTGAAAATAGTCAAATATGGGATGAAAAGAAGAAGGCAACGCACCCCGTCTCCTTCGGAGCCACCGCTCTTAATGGGGGATTGTAAAGCCCGTCGCCGATGACGACACCCCTCTTTTTAAAGGGGATTAAAACCAAAAAAACTACTGCTCTTCCGTCAAACAGATATCCTTCAATTTGAGTTGTAGAATTTTTTTGTCATTCCAGCTGTTTATGGATAAAGTAAAGGCGATATCAAAACGGTCGACTTCAAAGTCAAATTTCGATATTAAACCTCCCATGTTAAATCCAATTGCGTCAACCGTTTTCTTGTTTCCTTTAATCCGCATTTTTAGATGATCTCCGTTCTTACCAACTATATTTGGAGGGAAAGGTAGGCTCACATTTTTTGCTGCAAGAACAGGACGTGAGTTTCCAAAACCAAATGGCGCTAACATTTCGATTTCTTTACATAAATCTTTGGATATTTCGTCAATGAAAACTATCGTGTCTATTTTTAACGGCGAGATAAATATTTTAGGGTCTTTAATGCTATTACGCGTTTCTTCTTCAAAGGTTTTTTTGAATTCTTCAATCATATCTTTTTCAATAGAAAATCCCACAGCCATTTCATGTCCTCCATATTTTTTTAACAGGCTGCCACATTTACTTACGCTTTTATAAAGATTAAATCCCTCTATGCTCCTACCGGATGCCTTTCCCATTGATCCGTTAAGAGAAATCAAAATAGTTGGTTTGTAATATTTGCTTAACAGCTTTGAAGCAACAACTCCTAGCACACCCTGATGCCAGTTTTTAGAAGCAAGTACTGTGGTATAGGAATCTTTCAAGTAAGGGTTGGAGTCAATCAATTCTACTGCTTCATTGAATATTTCTTTTTGAATATTCTGTCTTTCTTTGTTGGTTTCATCCAGGGATTTGGCAATTATTTCTGCTTCTTCTGTATTTTCAGAGATTAAAAGTTTAACACCACTGTCCGCGGTTTTAAGCCTTCCTGCCGCGTTTATCCGTGGCCCCAATAAGAACCCGACGTCAGCGGTTTCAATATCTTT
>CAJXCL010000104.1 GCA_913051775.1 uncultured Nitrospirota bacterium
AAGCGCTTTTATGGATACCTTTCTTTTTACCAGTTTGCTCTGGAGGATATCGACAACACTTTTCATCTTGAACTCATCGTCTGAGGCAAGAATAAGTTTATTTTCTTTCTCGTTCAGCTCTATTTTGCTTACGCTTCCCTTAAAGTCATAGCGTTGTTTTATCTCCATCATTGCCTGACTTACGGCATTTGTCACTTCCTGCATGTCCACTTTGGAAACTATGTCCATTGCATGATTACTGGCCATATAATTTATTCTCCTATAACATAAAGCCGCCAAGGGGTTGCAATCACAATTCGGTAAGAAAAACCGAATTGGATGGTTTTCGAAGGAAAGCCACCCGAAGGGTAGAGGCCATGGATGGCAGAGCTAATCTCAGCTTTGCCGATAATCAAAAGGAGCTACCGCTCCGGTGAGCTAACAGAAAAAACTTACTCAAAAAACAAGTCTTTACAGAATGATACAATAAAGCTCCCCAAGCATAACAAAGTATTTTTTGATGTGCAAAAAAAATTAAAATAAAGTAATGATTTTAGAATCCCGGTTTCTTGAGGAGTTTAAACATGTTCTTTTTGGAAATTAAAAGGGTTCCTACCTTTTAAAAAAGGGAGAACATTTTCTATGTTGAGAACAACGTTCGGCATCTTTTATTCACCTTTCGTTTTATGAAAAAAAGAAAAGAAAGCATCACCTACTTTTTTTCTTTTAACACATTGCAGACTACTAATCTCCTGCTCTGTTGATCTTTTAAAATATTGTTCGAGAACAATCATCCCGTCAGGTTTTAATAAATTTTTTTTGCTCAAACAGAGCAGGGATTTTTCGGCAAGATCTGTTTGATAAGGTGGATCAATAAAAATAACATCAAATTTTTTTTTAGCGGTTTTTAGATATATTAAAACGTCTTTATGAATTATTTTAATATGCCGACTGGGACCTTCGGAAAAACCGCATTTCTTCAAGTTTTTTTTAATCAGTGTAATTGATGTAACACGGTTTTCTACAAAAACCATGTTTTCTGCGCCGCGGCTTAAAGCTTCAATGCCGATTGCGCCTGAACCGGCAAACAAATCAAGAAAAGAAGAACAGGCAATCTTTTCTTTTAAAATATTAAAAAGGGTTTCTCTTGCTCGATCTGAAGTGGGACGAATATCCAAACCCTTAAAGGTGACAAGTTTGCGCCCTTTTGCAATGCCGCTGATTACCCTCATTTCAGATCTTCAAATTGAGTGATCCCTTTAATAAACCTGAACCTCTCTTCTATCTCTTTCCATGATAATGATTGCAATCGCTCCAGGCTAAATTTCTCTACATTAAAAGAAGCCATGGTGCTGCCAAATACAATAGCCTGTCGTTTGGTTTCATCTGATAAGTCATCTGCTTTGGCAATATATCCCATAAAGCCTCCCGCGAAAGTATCGCCCGCTCCGGTAGGATCATAAACAAATTCCAGGGGATAGGCGGGTGCAGAAAAAATAGACGAATTTGAAAACATCAGGGAACCATATTCACCTCTTTTAACAATTAAACATTCAGGACCCCAGCTTAATATTTTCTGAGCTGCTTTAACTACGTTAGGGTCTTTGCCAAGTTCCCGTGTTTCTCCATCATTGATAACAAGAATATGAATTTTGGATAAAAGTTTCTTTAAACTTTCCAATTTTCCTTCGATCCAGTAATTCATGGTATCGCAAACAATCAGTTTTGGATTTTTAATTTGATCCAGAACTTTTATCTGAAGGTCAGGATCGATATTGGCCAAAAAGACGTATTTACAATCCTTATAACTGTCAGGAATTTCAGGATTGAAATCGGCAAAAACATTTAACTGTGTGTCTAAAGTGTGAGCCTCATTAAGGTCAAAATCATATCTTCCTTTCCACCTAAAAGTTTTCCCCTGCCTCTGTTCTAAGCCATCAACATTAATGGAATGAGACCTTAATAAATTAACATGTTCTTCTGGAAAATCGTTGCCGACCACGGCCACCAGGTTGACATCAGTAAAATAGCTCGCGGAAACAGAAAAATAAGTGGCAGAACCCCCGAGGATCTCATCCGCTTCTCCAAAAGGGGTCTTAACAGAATCTAATGCCACAGAACCAACAACTAA
>CAJXCL010000105.1 GCA_913051775.1 uncultured Nitrospirota bacterium
AAATGGATTACAAAGTACAACTTGATGTTTTTGAAGGTCCGCTTGATTTACTGCTCCATTTAATCAAAGAACAGAAACTTGATATATACGATATCCCCATTTCTGATATTACCAAACAATACCTCGCCTACATTAACCTGATGAAAGAACTGAATCTTTCTGTTGCTGGAGACTACCTGGTAATGGCAGCGGAACTGGCACGGATTAAATCAAAAATGCTGCTCCCACAGCAGGAACAGGAAGATGAGGAAGAATCCGGTGAAGACCCGAGAGAGAAGTTAGTCAGGAAACTACTGGAGTATAAGAAATATAAGGAAGCGGCTGGAAAACTGCGGGTCATGGAATTCCATCAAAATAAAGTTTTTACTCGAAATGTTTCAGCGCAATTAGAAGAGGGAGATGATGACGTAAAGTATGACGTCACCGTTTTCGATCTGATGATTGCTTTTAAACATGTTATGAAAGAACTTTCATTCAGAGATGATTATGATATAAGCGTTGATGAAATCTCGGTTACTGATAAAATTAATTATATAATGGAAAAGTTAAGTACTGTGGCAAGTATCACTTTTGATGATTTATTGCGTTCCTTTAAATCCAAATTAGAAGTTATAGCTACTTTTTTAGGTCTTCTTGAATTGATGAAATTAAATATGGTAAAAATTCAGCAAATTAAGCAGTTTGGTCCTATTAGAATTTTTAAGGCCCCTGAGGAAGATGTCAATGGAAGAGATTAATCTGAAAGCAATAATTGAAAATCTTTTACTGGTATCGGATAAACCTCTTGTTGTGGATAAGCTGCGCGAGCTTTTTTGCAAAAAATTTAATCGGGAAGCATTAAACACGGTTTTTGAAGAACTGAGACAAGAGTACGAAAATCGCAATTTGCAGATACAGGAAGTTGCAGGCGGATATCAATTGGCTACAAGACACGAATACTCGGATTGGATTCGAAAATTTCATAAGACGGACCGAGCAGCCCGCCTTTCAAAGCAAGCTCTGGACACCCTTTCTATAATTTCTTATAAACAACCGATCACCCGTCTTGAAATTGACAATATTAGAGGGGTGGATTCGGCTGGGGTCATTAAAACTCTCCTGGAGAAAAACCTGATCCGTATTATGGGAAGACGAGAAGTTCCAGGAAGACCTATCATGTATGGTACGTCCAGGAAATTCCTAGAATATTTTGGATTGAAAAGCATTGGTGACATGCCTTCCCTGGAGGAGTTTAAAGAACAGGATATGGTAATTGAAGGATCAGCGCCTCCTGAGCTATCCCAACCTGACCTTCCATTTGAGCAAAAAAACCAAACCGATACAAGTAACGGTTCAAACCCTGAAGCGGAAAACTAAAAGGTTCTGCCTTGTAAATCCCTGGCGTTTGCAATTCTGATTGCATTGAACATATCGTTTGGATAAGTACCTATGCGTAGCGAAATCCGGCTGCAAAAAATTTTAGCCATTGCAGGAATCACCTCCAGACGAAAAGCGGAGAAGCTTATTCTGGAAGGCCGCATAACGGTTAACGGCACTATTGTAACACAACTGGGGGCCAAAGCAGATCCAACAAAAGACCATATAAAAATAGACGGTAAGCTAATTTTAAAAAAAGAAAAACCGGTCTATCTGATTTTAAATAAGCCGAGGGGATATGTAACGACACTAAACGATGATAAAAACCGTCCTACTGTCCGTGACTTGATTAAAAATATTAAAGAAAGGATTTTCCCTGTGGGACGTTTGGATATTAATACCGAAGGCCTTTTGCTACTAACCAATGACGGAATACTTGCCCATGGTTTGGCTCATCCATCAAAGCAGATACCAAAAGTTTACCTTGCCCGGACGCGAGGCATCCCTAATGAAAAAAAAATAAGGCGGCTGACCAAAGGCATAAAAATCAGAGGAATTCCTGCTACCCCGTTACGAGTTGGGATAGAAAGGATAACCGGAAATAACTGCTGGTTAAGGTTTGTTCTTATTGAAGGAAGAAAAAGGCAGGTCAGGATATTATGCAAAGCGATTGGGCATCCTGTATCAAAGTTAAGAAGAATTAAATATGCTTTCCTTAATCTGAAAGAATTAAGTCTCGGGGA
>CAJXCL010000106.1 GCA_913051775.1 uncultured Nitrospirota bacterium
GAAAAGAAAAAAGCTGCAAAAGAAAAAAAAGCTGCGGAAATAGCAAAGAAAAAAATAAAAGAAAAAGAATCTAAAGAAGTTAAAAGAAAAGAAGGTAAAGATAAAAAACCCACTGAGGAAAAAAAGGGTACGCCTAATAAGAAAGTGGAAGCAAATGTAAAAGAAGAAAAAAAGCCTAAAACAACTACCAAGAAGAAAACCACAAAAAAAGCTTCTACGGATAGTAAAAAAGAAAAATAAAAATGAAGTCAGTTGAAGTTTAGAGGGATTAGGGTTCAGAGATAGATAAAGCTTTTAACAATAAAACCCGTCAACTGATCCCTGTCCCCTGAAGTCTGAACCAAAAGGGATTTTATATGGAAATAACTGAAAAAGATGTTGAACATGTTTCATCGTTAGCCAACCTAAAATTTAATGATGAAACAAAAAAAAATATTACGACCCAGTTAAAAAAAATTCTCGCCTATGTTAAAAAGTTGAATGAACTTGACACAACAGATATTCAGCCAACTTCACATGTGCTTCCTCTACAGAATGTTTTTAAAGATGACCTGATAAAAACGATTTTTGATAAAGAGATTTCTTTTCAAAATGCCCCGCGATTTGACAAACGCCATTATCAAGTTCCAAAAATAATTGAGTAACTTTCTTTTGCTATAAAGCTAACGGCTCTCCACGGATTAAAAAATATGAAATTATTCCAACTTACAATTCATGAACTCCAAGTCTTATTAAAAAATCGGGAAGTTACTTCCATAGATGTGACAAAATCTTTTCTTAACAGGATTAAAAATGTTGATAAAAATATAAATTCATATATTACGGTTACAGAAGATTATGCTATGAAACAGGCAGTGAAGGCGGATAAAAAATTTAAAAAGGGTGGGGATCTACCTTCACTTTTGGGGATTCCAATTGCGATCAAAGATCTGATTTGCATTGAGGGACTGAAAACTACGTGTGCATCAAAGATGCTTCAGAATTTTGTCTCTTCTTATAATGCAACAGTTATTACAAAGTTGCAGAAAAATGGAGCAATAATACTTGGAAAACTTAACATGGACGAATTTGCCATGGGTTCCTCCAATGAAAATTCTTATTTTGGTTCTACTCGTAATCCATGGAATTTAGAAACTGTTTCGGGAGGATCAAGTGGGGGCCCGGCAGCAGCGACAGCAGCAGATTTATGCGTGGCTTCTTTAGGTTCTGATACAGGGGGTTCCATACGACAACCTGCGAGCTTCTGTGGGATTGTTGGATTGAAACCAACATATGGACGTGTTTCTCGTTTTGGCCTGGTGGCCTTTGCCTCATCTCTGGATCAAATTGGCCCGATGACAAAAGACGTAAAAGATGCTGCGTTGTTAATGAATATTATTTGCGGTAAAGATCAATTTGATTCTACTTCTGCGGATACTCCTGTCCCGGATTTTACAAAATCACTTGTCATTAACGTTAAAGGAATGAAGATCGGCATCCCGAAAGAATTCTTTATAGAAGGACTTAACCAGGAAGTAGAAAACAAGATTAAAGAAGCAATTAAGGTTTACAAAAACTTAGGGGCGGAATGTATCGATATATCGCTCCCTCATACTGAATATGCTGTTGCAACTTATTATATTTTAGCCTCGGCAGAAGCGAGTTCTAATCTAGCCAGATACGATGGGGTTAAATACGGGTATAGAGCTGATTCAGGAAAAGGTCTCATGGAAATGTATCGAAATACCAGGGATAAAGGCTTTGGGGAAGAAGTAAAAAGGAGAATCATGCTTGGAACCTATGTTTTAAGCGCCGGGTATTACGACGCTTATTATTTAAAAGCACAAAAAGTAAGAACGTTAATCAAAAAAGATTTCGATGATGCCTTCAACAAATGCGATGTAATCATTACACCTACTGCTCCTTATCCAGCCTTTAAGCTTGGTGAAAAGGTAGAAGATCCTCTTCAGATGTACCTGTCGGACATATTTACTATTTCAGCCAACTTGGGTGGAATTCCTTCTATTTCCATCCCTTGTGGTTTTACGAACAACGGTTTGCCTATTGGAATGCAGATTATGGCTAAACATTTTGATGAGGAATCTATTTTCCGGTC
>CAJXCL010000107.1 GCA_913051775.1 uncultured Nitrospirota bacterium
GGGTTGTCAAATCGTACACCTTTTAGCTGTACTATAGAGTCCGCAATCTCATTGGTCCAATATTTACGGCATGTTTTAACCATTCCAATAGGAAAACCGTGGAGCGATATGTCAAATATGTGTCCTCCCCGCCTGCGAAACCATGTAGCTAAACCTCCCAACTGGTAATGATGTTCCAATAGGAGAACAGAATGACCAAATTTGGCTAACCTGTTTGCGCCGGTAAGGCCTCCAAGACCTCCGCCAACTATAATAACGTCATATTCCGGTTTGGTATCTTGCAGCACATCATGAGGCATTGAAATTTCCTATTTAAATTTAGCTTTCAATAGTTAGCAGTTAGCGTTCAGCTTGAAAATAGTCAAAAATCACATTTTTTTCTGAATGCTGGTAGCTAATCACACCCCCGGGAAGGGGGTGTTAATTCATCGCATGAAGATTCGCCATGGAAATGCCGCTAAGCATAGCACCTATAATTCCCATAAATCCCTGGTCTGTTCCGCAAATAAATAAATTTTCAACAGGAGTTTTTCCATTTTTTATTTTTCGGGGAGAGCCATAAACTGCTCCGTTAAGGCGCCCTGTAAATCGTTTAATGGTTTTTGGAGTGAACATGTCAGTAAAAACCATGGAAGATGTAAAGTCCGGGACTACACCACATATTTTTTTGAGAGACTTTTTTTGCCAAAATATCTTTTGAGCCCTGTAGTCATTCGAAGAAGGATTATCCCATAAATCAAAATTTGCGATATGGGTTGTCCTAATCATGCCTTCTGGAAGGCTATTGTCAAAATAGAAGTTGTTAGGGCAACATATAACGCCTGATGAAAGATCTACCATGTTGTCAGGTTTTCGGTATAAGAACTTTTTCGAATCATTGTAGAATATAATGGCTTTATCTATTCCCAGTTCAGTAGGTTCTCTATCCAGGACATAGATTGTTTCCACAAAAGACAGTTTTCCAATTCTATCATTATCAGGTTGGATCTTTTCTCCGGTTAATCGCATGGTTTCCACATAGCCCGCGGATGAGAGAATCTTCTTTGTCTCCAGCACATTCCCATTTGTAAGAGTAATTGATTTAACTTTTCCGTTGCGGGAGTTGATGTGCTTTACGCCTGTTTTTAATCGTAATTCTCCTCCACACGCCTTGTACTTTTTTAAAAGGACATTAATAATCTGCCTCACTCCTGTTTCCGGACGAGCGAAACCTTCCATAAAAATTGATTTGAACATAATTACGAACTGGTCAAAGTCCATATCATCTTCTTTTGCGCTTCCATAATATGAAAGGGGACAGAACAACATTTCAACAAGAAGTGGATCACTGATAAAGGAGCTGACTACTTCCCGCGCTGAAACAGGCGTAGAGTTCAAGTTTAACTCATTGAATTGAGATATGTGTTTACATAAATCATAGAAATTGTCTTTTTGCGAAGGAAACTTGTCGGATATTTCCTGTTCAAAGGTTTGAAAATTATTTGTAAAGCAAAGGGATACGTCAGGAAAGCTTATTAAGGAGGATTTTTGCTCGCAAAGAGCAAAATCTTCATATTTCAGCTTGAGTTGTTTTAATAGCTTGGAAAGAGGAGTGTTTTTAGTTCCCTTTTTTACGTAGTTGGTTATAGCGTGAAGGCCTACATCAAATTGGCGCCCTTGCAAATTATAGAAAGAATTCATTCCACCCGGCCGAGAATGTTTTTCCAGGATACAGACTTTCTTTTCATAATAGGCAAGCCGAATACCGGCAGCTAACCCCGACATCCCGGCGCCAATTATAACTACGTCATAAGACATGAAATATTTTACGAAACGCAGGCGCCTTTTAATTTTGGATCAAGATATTCCACGCAGCCGTTTATGGTGGCTAATTTTGGATAATCTTCCTCTGGGACGTCAACTTTATATCTTTTTCTCAGCTCCAACACAATATCGAGAAAATCCATGGAATCGAGCTCGATCTGATCACGTATTGCCTTGGTGTCATCCAAGTTGCTCAAATCCTCGTCAGGCGCAATATCTTTAATGATATTGTAAATTATTTCTCT